>JAFLEC010000001.1 GCA_017302095.1 Lysobacterales bacterium
CAGGACCATGCCGTCGGCGAACACCCGCGGCAGTTCGGCTGCATGGCTGCCGCAGGCGGCAGCCAGCAGGAAGGCGATGGCGATGCGTCGTGTCATTGCGGGTCTCCGTACCAGATGCCGCGCCCCTCGGTGCCGAAGTAAACCCGCCCATGCAGGCGGGGGTCCCCGGTGACGTGGCGAACCATGCCGGCGAATCGATGGGCATCGTCGTCGATCCGGCGCCAGGCGCGACCGCCGTCGTCCGAGCGGAACAACCCGCGCTTGCCGTCGACATCGCCATAGACGAACAACACCGGCGGCAGGTCTTCGCGCGCGGGCTTGCCCAAGCCCACCGAATGCGCGTTATCCACGCCGCGGACGCGCTCGAGCTTGCCGGGCGCCCAATGCAGCAGGCCGCGCCAGGACGCGGCGATCCATGCCTCGCCGCTGCGGCCCGGGTGCGGGCGCAGTTCGGCGCGGAACCAGGTGCCGATCTCGCCTACCCGCGCCTGCACCGGCTTGAACGCTACCCCGCCGTTGCCGCTGACATGCAGGGTGCCGGCGACCGGATCGAAGGCGTAGTAGATGCCTTCGTCGATCGCATCGGCTTCCACCACGGCAGTCTTCGGCAGGCCCGTGACCGCCTGCCAATGCCCACCGAAATCGGCGGTGATCCAGTGGCTGCCATTGCGCGGCTGCCAGATCACCCGCTTGCCGTCGGCCGACACAGTGATCTGCCCGGCACCCTCGCCGTCCGGTGGTTCGCTGGCGAAGGCGGTCCAGCTGCGGCCGCCATCGCGCGACCAGGCTGCGCGCACCGCGCCGGCCGGACGCGCGTGGAAATACCCGGTGCGGACCATCAGCGATGGCAATTTCCCGGCGAAGGCCAGGTCCTCGGTGTTGGAAAAGCGCACGCCCGCAAAGCCCTGCTGCGGGCTGTCCAGGTCCGCATGCACGAAGCCGTCGATGTCCCCGAGCCCACTGACCAGGTGCGCACCCTCGGGCGGGCTGGCCAGCGCCAATGGCACGGTTTCCTCGAAGCCGCGTTGCGCGAACTCCCATTGCATCGTCACACCGCGGTCGAACGCACGGGCATTGCGCGACGCCCACACGCCGTAGCCGGTGACGAACACCATGCGGTCCGGATCGGATGGGGCGATCTCGATGTCGCCGATCCAGTGCGGCGTGCTGTCGCGGGTCCAGGGCGCACTCTCGCGATCAAAGGCGCCGCCTGCCAGCGCCGGCTTCCAGGTCGTGCCGCCATCGACGCTGCGGAAGACCTCGTCGCCGGGCGCGAAACGATTGAATGTACTGGCGACGATCACATTGGGGTCATGCGCATCGACCGCTACCGCGCCCCAGCCGAAGCCGTCGCCCTGGAGGTCGCTGGATTGCGGCGCCGGGCTGATGTCGCGCCAGCTTCCGTCGTTCGGATCGTAGCGCCACAGCGCCCCGTTGTTCATCGTGTTGGGGCCGGGTTCGTCGCCGTAACTCAGCAGCCAGCGGCCACGGGCATCGCGGACCATGTGGTTCGGCCGCAGGCCGGTCGGTTGCCCCGGTACCGCGTGCCAACTGTCGCCGCCATCCGTGGAGCGGTAGAGGCTGGTGCCGCGGGTGGAAACGCCCGCGTAGACGATGAGCGACGGCGTATCCCGGCTGCCGCTGGCGGGGTCGAAGGCCACGAAGGCGATGCCGATCGGCTGGGTCCCGTTCCATGCCTGCACCGAAGACGCGGGATCGCGGGCGATTGCCGGAAACGACGCAACAGCATGCCAGCTGGCGCCGGCATCCACGCTCCGCCACAGGCCGTCGGCACGGGTGCCGAACAGCAGCACGCGGCCATCGTTCGGATCCACCGCCATGCGTTCGCCGTTGCCGCGTCCCTGCTCGTTGCCGCCCAGCTTGAAGGGCAGGCTGGCACGCTGGAAGGTCTTGCCACGGTCGGACGAGCGCAGGATCACGCCGTCCGCGCCACGCGCGTTGAGGTAAGTGCCGGCGGCGAGGTAGAGCCGGTCGGGGTTGCCCGGATCCAGCGCGATGCTCTCGATCCCGAAGCGACCCGCGTCCTCGTGGCCGAGGCCGTCCAGCAATGGTTCCCAGCGTTGTTCGCCGGGCGACCACCGGTAAGCCCCGCCGATGTCGGTGCGGGCGTACAACACGCCAGGCTCGGAGGCATGGAAGACCAGGCCGGTGACGAATCCGCCACCCCCGATCGCCACGTTGCGCCACCGGTACGGTTGGGGTTCCGCGGCATCGACAAGGTTGCTGGTGCCGGCAGCCAGCAGGAGTGCGACCAGGCAGCCGGACACCGCGGACGCAATCCTCATCGTGGCCCTCCGGGCGTGCCGTCGGCAGGTCCGGGCGAATCGACGGGCAAGGCAATCCGATGCACTGGCAACTCCAACCCGATCAGGTTCTGCGGGCGTCGCGGGCCGCTGCGCGGCAAGGAGGGGAGGCAGCAGGCCCACGGCCTGCAAGTGCGGCATTTCGCCGTGGCGCCGGAGAAGGGAGGCGAACCTCCCTGCCCCGGCCGATGCGCGATCAGAACGTCAGGCGCAAGGTGGCGGCAAAGCGGCGGTCGTTCACGTACCAGGAGGTCACGCGGCGGCCCGCACCGTTCTGGTCCATGATCGTGCGCTGTTCGGCGTTGTTGAGGTTGTTCACCTCGAGGCCCACCTGGATGTTGTCGTTGATCTTGTAGAAGATCGACCCATCCAGCTGGCCGAAGCTGTCGCTGTACACCGGCAGCTTCCAGGCGATGCCGCCGTCGCCGCCGTTGTAGCCGTTCGGGCCGATCGACAGCAGGTATTCGCTGCGCCAGTTGTAGGCGAAGCGCACTTGCCAGGGGCCCTTCTCGTAGAACGCAGCGATGTTGTACGCGTTCTTGGAGAGTCCGTCGGCGGGAAGGTCGCCGAACAGCGAACCATCGGTATCCACCGGTTGCGTGTCGAGGTTGTTCGGCACGTTGGTGGTGCTCTTGATGTAGGTGTAGTTCGCCGACATGCCGAGGCCGTCGAACGGCGCCGGCAGGAAATCGAAGAACTGGTTCCAGCCGATTTCCGCGCCCTGGATCTTGGCCGTGCCGACGTTGACCGGGCGGGTGATCAGGTAGTCGTATTCGTTGCCGTCCACGCCTGGGTAAGACACGAGTTCGGTCTGACGGCGGAAATAGTCCTTGACGTCCTTGTGGAAGAGGTTGATCCAGGCCATGCCGCCGCGGTCCGGGTCGAAATACCATTCCAAGGACAGGTCGTACTGGTTCGCCCGCATCGGCTCCAGGTACGGATTGTCGTAGGAGCTGCCGGTGAGGTCGAGCGCGCTCGCGGGCAGCTGGCTGCCGTCGGTCGGCGGGGTGATGCCGGACTTCACATTGGCATTCAGCACCTGGTAGGCCTGCATGTCGCTGAAGTTCGGGCGGGCGATCGCCTTCGACGCAGCGAAGCGCATGACCAGGTTCCGCGACGGCTCCCACTTGAGGTTGAAGCTCGGCAACACGTCGGTGTACGAATTCTCGGCGGTGATCGCCTCGGTCTGGCCGTTGCCAAGGTACTGGGCATAGGCAACGTCCGGGTAGACGAGGTAACCGTTGGCCGAATTCTCGGTCCGCACCACGCGCACGCCGACGTTGCCTTCCAGGAAGGCGGCGTCGTTGCCGAAGCTCAGCATCGCGTACGCGGCCTTGGTCTGCTCGCCCTGCTCGTTGCGGAAGCGCTCGTCATCCAGCGACGTGGTGCTGTAGGAACCGGCGTAGCAGCAGGTGTAGTAGGGATCGGCCGCCGCGTGGATCGCGTCGTAGCTGCCCGGGAAGCCCAGCGCCATGTCGAGGATCGGCGCGAAGAAGGTGCCGGGGGTGTTGGCCCCGCCCTTGTAGAAGTTGTCGAAGGTGTTCTGCCGGATCTTGCTCTCGTTGATTTCGCCATTGAGGTTGATCGGCGGCATCGGTCCGACGCCCGGCAGCGCCCACCAGCGCATCCAGGTCTGGAACACGGGCTTCCAGTTGTAGCCGGTGTCGATGCTGGTGGCATCGCGGTCGGTGTAGCGCACGCCGACCTTCAGCGAGCGGAAGGTATCGCTGTCGAAGGTGTACTTCAGGTCGGCGCGCCAGGCCAGTTCCTTGGCCTCGTTGTCGTCCTGGTGGTCCATCGTGAACCCCCAGTAATAGTTGTCGGGGTTCGCGGTGAAGGTTTCGTCGATCGAGATGGACGGCACCCCGCCCAGGCTGACGTCGATGTAGGGCACGTCGACGCCCAGCGCCACCGTCGAATCCAGGCCCTTGGTGGTGGCCTTGATGTACTGCAGTTCGGTGGAAAGCTCGATGTTCTCGCTCACCACCCATTTCAGGCCGGTGGAGAAGTCGGTGGTCTTGGAATCGCGGTGCGAGGCGCGGATATCGGTCCCCATCGGCACGCCGCCGTTCTGGGTCAGGCGACCGGACTTGAACACCCCGCCCTCCAGCTCGTAAGGCTGGCTGGCGTCGATCCGCACCTGCAGCGGGTCGTTCTGGACGAAGATCGCGTCCTCGTACCAGAGTTCGTCGTACTTGCTCTGGAAGGCGGTGGCGAACAGCTCCAGGTTGCTGCTCGGACGCCATTGCATGGCCACGTACGCGCCATCGCGCTGGCGCTCGTACTCCAGCGTGCGCCAGTCGGCGCCGCGCGGCAGCCACAGCGATTCGTTGGTGCCGTTGTTGTCGAGGTCGTTGTTCGCGTTCTTGAAGAACGGACGGACGAACAGCCCGTCGGTGCGGGTGGCCAGCTTGGAGCGCGCGACATCCACCAGGATGCCGAACTCGCCGCCGCCTTCCGTCGTCCAGCGATTGCTGTACAGCGCGGAAACCGAGGGCTTCCACTTTTCCACGAAATTGCCGTAGTTGGCGCTCACGGTGGCGCCGATCTTCTGCCCGGGGAAGTCGAAGGGCATGAAGGTACGCAGGTTCACCGTGCCGCCGAGGCCGCCCTCGATCATGTCGGCCTTCTGGTTCTTGAACACGTCGACGCCGGCCATCAGCTCCGAAGGCACGTCCTGGAAACTCAGGTTGCGGCCGCCGGAGGCCGAGAAGCTGTCGCGCCCGTTGAGTTCGGAACGCACCTGGGTCAGGCCGCGTACCTGCACGCCATTGCCTTCGGCCGAGAAGTGCTCGGGGTCGCCGACCGACAGGAAGTGGTCGATGGTCACGCCGGGAATGCGCGAGAGGGTCTCGGTGACGCTGCGGTCCGGGAGTGCGCCGATGTCCAGCGCCGTCACCGAATCCACGAAGGTGTCGGCATCGCGCTTGATGTCCTGCGCCTTCTGCACCGAACCGCGGATGCCGGTGACCACGACCTTGTCGAGATCCTTGGCCTTTTCCTCGTCCTTGCCGGCGTCCTGCGCCATGGCAGGCCCGGCGATCAGCAGTGCGATGCCCAGCGCCAGCGCCGAACGCCTGCAACGATGGATGTGGTGACGTTGCACAGCCCGGCAGGCCGGGGTGCGGCGGTGACGCATGGACATGGTCTTTCCCTCCCAGGAGACATGACAGCGTGGATCGCTCGGATTGGGTCGCGGGCGCGGGGCGTCGGCGGACGAGCCTACGGATCAGTCAGCGACCGTGCCTTCGGCTTGTGGCGGAGCATGCCGCCCGGTGTCATGCCATACCAATGAAAACTTCGGCAGGAACTATTCCTGATTGAAATACATCGGTCTTGGCGGTCGCCGCAAATCGATCAGCGGCGCGGTTCCAGGGGCGGGATTGCGGATGGCGCCAATGCCGGATAGATCTTCCTCGCCGTCGCGCGCAGCGCCTGCAGGACGCGTTCGGCCCCGGGCGAGAGCAGTTGGTCGCGGCGCCGGATGATCCCGAAGTGGTCCATCCGCACCCCGAGTTCGATCGGCAGTTGCACCATCTGCCCGGTTTGCAGGTAGGGGCCGACGGCGACGCTGGGCAGCGCGGTCATCAGGTCGCTGTGCCGCAGCAGGTGGATGATGACCGGAAGCGAGGTGGTTTCCACGAGGTTGCGTGGCGGCGGCAGGCCATGCTCGAGGAACACCGCGTCCAGCCTTGCTCGCAGCACGCTGGCTTCGGGCGGCATGATCCAGCCGTAGTCGGTGAGGTCGGCATGCGCCAGCGTGGCGCGCTGGGCCAGCGGATGCCCGCTGCGCACGATCACCGCGTGTGGCTCGTCGGCCAGCGGCTCGAACTCGAGTTCGGCCGCCCCCTCCGGGTCCATGATGCGTCCGATCACGATGTCCAGCTGTCCGTCCAGAAGCCGCGCCACCAGTGGACGGCTGTAGTCCATCTCGACCTTGACCAGGATGTCCGGGAAATCGCGCTTGAGTTCCGCGATCGCCTGCGGCACCAGGGTCGTGCCGGGATTGACCACGGTGCCGACCGCTGCCTGCCCCATCAGCCCGCTGGCCAACGCGGCGATCTCGTCGTGCGCGCGACCGATCTCCGAAAGCGCTGCACGGGCGCGACGGATCAGGACTTGCCCGTACCAGGTCGGTTCCACCCCGCGCGCATGCCGCTCGAACAGTGGCACCCCCAGCAGGTGTTCCATTTCCGCCAGCAACTTGGAGGCGGCCGGCTGGGTCATGTTGGCGGCTTCGGCGGCACGCAGGATCGATCGTTGTTCGTAGAGGTGGACCATCAGCAGCAGGTGGCGGGTCTTGAGTCGGGTCGCACCGAACCAGCCAGTCGTGGGGTGCACCATCGCGATCACCTGCCGAGCTATTCGTCTGGCGAATACGATACGCCGAAAATTTCATTTGTCGTACATACATCGCCACGCAAGGCTATGCCACGCTTCGGCCACCAGCAGGGTATCGACCCGCTGCACGCCCGGCCGGCCCCTCGTCACCCCGGCGGCGATCCACCACAGGAGGACCACCGATGGCTCCATCTCCCTGCGATGCCTCCGCGATCGCGCCAGCATCCTGCAGCAAGGAGGACGGGCGATGACCGGCAGGCTGGCCGACAAGGTGGCGGTGGTGACCGGCGCCGCGAGCGGCATCGGGGCGGCCACCGCACGCTTGTTCGCCGACGAGGGCGCGGCCGTCGTCGGACTGGACCGGAATCCCGCCACGACGTCGGCTGAGGGCGTCCTCCACCGCACTTGCGACATCACCGATGCGGTGGCGGTGGATGCGGCGATCGCCGAGGTTCGTGGCGCCCATGGACGGATCGACGTGCTGGTCAACAACGCCGGCGCGGATGTCTTCGCCGAGCCGCTGGCGCTGTCCGATGCCGACTGGGAGCGTTGCCTGTCCCTGAACCTCAAGGGCGCCTGGCACCTGTGCCGCGCGGTCCTGCCGGCGATGCTGGCGCAGGGTGCGGGCAGCATCGTGAACATCGCCTCGGTGCACGGGCACAAGATCATCCCCGGCTGCTTCCCCTACCCCGTCGCAAAGCATGCGCTGGTCGGCATGACCCGCTCGCTGGGCATCGAATATGCCGCGCGCGGGATCCGGGTGAATTCGATTTCCCCGGGCCTGGTCCTGGTCCCGCGGATCGAAGCCTGGTTCGATCGCGAGCCCGGCGCGCGCGAACGCCAGACTGCGCTGTTGCCGCCGAAGCGCATCGGCACGCCGGAGGAAGTGGCCTATACCGCCCTGTTCCTGGCGAGCGACGAGGCGCGTTTCATCAATGCCGCCGACATCCTGGTCGATGGCGGGCGCTCGCAGGTCTACCACGACTGAAGCCATGGACGCGCCCACCCTGCCCTTCCGCCTGCCGCTGATCGCGATCCTGCGCGGCATTACCACCGCCGACATCGAGGCGCATGTCGGCGTGCTGGTGGAGGAAGGCTTCGATGCGATCGAGGTGCCGACGAATTCCCCGGATTGGACGCGCAGCGTGGCGATCGCTGCACAGGCCTTCCCCACGGACGTATGGATTGGCGCCGGCACGGTGCTGACCACCGATCATGTCGATGCATTGCAGGCCGCGGGTGGTCGCCTTGCGGTCACGCCCAACACCGATCCATCGGTGATCCGACATGCGGTGGAGCGGGGCCTGCTCGTCGCCGCAGGATGCGCCACCCCCAGCGAGGCCATTGCCGCGTTACATGCCGGCGCCCACTTGCTCAAGCTGTTCCCGGCCTCGGTACTCGGGCCGGCGATGGTGCGGGCACTGCAAGGCGCGCTGCCGCCCATTCCCCTCTTCGCCGTCGGTGGCATCACACCCGGCACCTTGCCCGGATTCCTCTCCTCCGGCTGCGCGGGTGCCGGCATCGGCGGCGAACTTTACAAGCCCGGCCAGCCGGTCGACGCCACGCGCGCGCATGCGCGGGCCTTCCGGCAGGCCTACCTGGACCACGCGGCATGAAGATCACCCGGCTCACCACCTACCACGCCGCGCCGCGCTGGTTGTTCCTGAAGATCGAGACCGACGCGGGCATCTGCGGCTGGGGCGAACCGGTGATCGAGGGCCGGGCCGCCTCCGTCGAAGCGGCGGTGCACGAGCTCGGCGATTACCTGGTCGGCCGGGACCCTGCTCGGATCAACGATCTCTGGCAGGTGCTCCACCGGGGAGGCTTCTACCGCGGTGGCGCGATCCTGATGAGTGCGATCGCCGGCATCGACCAGGCCTTGTGGGACATCAAGGGCAAGGCGCTGGGAGTGCCGGTGTACCAGTTGCTCGGCGGGCTGGTGCGCGACCGCATGAAGACCTATCGCTGGGTCGGCGGCGACCGTCCGGCCGACGTGATCGCGCAGATGCGCTCCTACCAGGCGCAGGGCTTCGACACCTTCAAGTTCAACGGTACCGAGGAACTCAAGCTGATCGACAGCCCGCGGGCGATCGACGCCGCCGTCGCCAAGGTTGCCGCGATCCGCGAGGCGATGGGTGATGCGGTCGATTTCGGCATCGACTTCCATGGTCGCGTGAGCGCGCCGATGGCGCGGGTCCTGCTGCGGGAACTGGCGCCGTTCCGCCCGCTCTTCGTAGAGGAACCGGTACTGCCGGAACATTGGGAGTATTACCGACCGTTGTCGGATGCGACCTCCATTCCGCTCGCAGCCGGCGAGCGCATGTATGCCCGCGCGGAGTTCAAGCCGGTGCTGGCCGCGGGCGGCCTGGCGATCCTGCAACCCGACCTTTCGCATGCCGGTGGGATCACCGAATGCGTGAAGATCGCTGCGCTCGCGGAAGCCCACGACGTGGCGCTCGCGCCGCATTGCCCGCTCGGTCCGGTAGCGTTGGCCGCCTGCCTGCAGGTGGACTTCGTGTGCTGGAACGCGATGCTCCAGGAACAGAGCATCGGCATCCATTACAACCAAGGCGCCGACCTCCTGGATTACGTGCTGAACAAGGACGACTTCCGCTGCGATGCCAGCGGCAGCATCGCCGCCCTGCCGAAACCGGGCTTGGGGGTGGAAATCGACGAGGCGCGCCTGGTCGCCGCCAGCAAGTCACCGCCGCGCTGGCGCAACCCGCTCTGGCGGCATGCGGATGGCAGCGTGGCGGAATGGTGAACCGATGAGCCAGGCGACGACCTCGCTGCTGCTGGATTGCCGCTGCGAACTCGGCGAAGGCATCCTGTGGTGCAGCCGTCGGCGCGTGCTCTACTGGGTCGACATCCTCGTATGCGCGCTCTGGCGCTGCGACCCCGCCAGCGGGCACGCGCAATCGTGGCGCGTGCCGGAACCACTCGGTTGCATCGGCCTGGGCGAGGATGGTCGGTTACTGCTCGGGCTGGCCAAGGGCCTGTACGCCGCCGATGTCGAGGCGGCGCTGGAACAGCCGGCCTTGGCATTGCAGAAACTGGCCGACGTCGAGGCTGACGACCCGCATACCCGGATCAACGACGGTCGCGCCGACCGCCACGGCGGCTTCGTGTTCGGCACCAAGGACGAACATCCGGAGGGCCGCGGCGCCGGCCGTTACTACCAGTACACCGCGCAACACGGCTTGCGCGAACTGCGCCTGCCTCCCGCCGCGATCCCGAACGCCATCTGCTTCGACGCGACCGGAGGCCGGATGTACTTCACCGACTCCCCAACCGGGATGATCCGCGCCTGCGATTACGATCCTTCCACCGCCATGGTGGACGCGCCACGCGACTTCGCAAGCGTGGATGTGCAGGGCGCGGAGCCCGATGGCGCCATCGTCGATGCCGAGGATGCGCTGTGGAATGCGCAGTGGGGGGCTGGCCGCGTAGTCCGCTACCTTTCCGATGGACGCATCGACCGCATCATCGCACTGCCGGTGAGCCAGCCGACCTGTTGCGTGCTGGCCGGCGATGCGCTTTACGTGACCACGGCGCGCGTCGGCCTCGCGCCCGATGCGCTTGCGCGGCAACCTGCCGCCGGGGGCGTGTTCCGGGTACCGGTGCCCGCAGGGCTGGCCCGCGCGGACGACCGGGTGGTGTTGCCATGATCGCGGTCGACTGGGGCACGAGCAGCCTGCGGCTGTATCGCCTCGATGCTGCGGGCATGGTGCTGGAGCGCCGCCGCAGCGACGAAGGCGTGCTCGCCAGTGCTGGTCGTTTCGGTGACGTGCTGGCGCGTGGCATCGCCGGTTGGGACGACCCGGTGGTCCTGTTGTGCGGGATGGTGGGCGGTCGCGGCGGTTGGCAGGAAGTGCCCTACCTCGATTGCCCGGCCGGCATCGCCGAGCTGGCCGATGGCATGCAGCAGATCCAGCCGCGCGGGTTCGACGGACGCGCCCTGTGGATCATGCCAGGACTGCGCGACGCCGCCGGCGACGGCATGCCCGACGTGATGCGCGGCGAGGAAACCCAACTTGCGGCGTTGCTGGATGCGCTCGTGGTCGGCAGCCACCTGGTCTGCCTGCCGGGCACGCACAGCAAGTGGGTCAACGTCCGCAACGGTTGCATCCAGCGCATCGCCACCGCGATGACCGGCGAGGTCTACGCGGTGCTGCGCAAGCACAGCATCCTCGGCAGGCTGATGCCCGCCGAGGATGGACGCTTCGATGCCTTCGCCTTCGAGGCCGGCCTGCATCGCAGCGGCGAGGAAGGGGGGCTGCTGCACCACCTGTTCGGCGTGCGCACTGCCGGACTGTTCCGGCAGGTCGCCGAGCCCGCACTGCCGTCGTACCTCTCGGGCCTGCTGATCGGCCACGAATTGCGGGGCTGCGGCGTGTTCACCCAACGGCCGCGGCCCGCGCAGGTCCACCTTGTCGGCAACGACCGCCTGCTCGGCGCCTATGCGCATGCGCTGACCGCGTTGGGCATCGGCGTGCAGCGACATCCCGAAGACCTCGCCGCGCACGGACTGCACGCGCTCTGGACGCGCCGCACCGCCGCCGTCGCGGCCTGACCGCGCCTGCCACCACCTCCAGTCCCGAGGGGACGCCGCATGACCAGATGGGCCCTGCTCTTCCTCCTGCTGATTGCGCAACTGCCGGCCCGGGCAGGCGAAGTGGTGTTCACCGAGGTCGGCTACATCGGCGACGACGGTGGCCCGGCGCCCGGCCCGGACCAGTACCGCAACCCGGTGCTCGCAGGCTTCTACCCGGATCCCTCGGCGATCCGGGTGGGCGATGATTTCTACCTGGTCACCTCCACCTTCGGCTATTTCCCGGGCCTGCCGGTCTTCCACAGCCGCGACCTGGTGTCGTGGACGCAGATCGGCAACGCCATCCATCGACCGGGGCAGCTGAATTACGGCGCGAACGAAGAGCTGACCCGTGGCCTGTTCGCCCCCGCGATCAGCTACCACGACGGGCTGTTCTACATCGCCAACACCTGCTTCTACTGCGACCGCGGGAACTACCTGGTCACGGCAAAGGATCCGGCCGGCCCTTGGTCGGATCCGATCTGGCTTGGGTTCACGGGCATCGACCCGTCCCTGTTCTTCGATGACGACGGCAGCGCCTGGATCGTGAACAACGACGTCCCGCAGGGGACGATGCGTTACGACGGCCACCGCGCGATCTGGCTGCAGCGCTACGACGTGGCGGCGCGCAAGATGGTCGGGCCACGCACCGTGATCGTGGATGGCGGCGCCGATCCCGCCAGCAAGCCGGAGCATGTCGAAGGACCGCACATCTTCAAGCATGCGGGTTGGTACTACCTGACTGCAGCGGAAGGCGGCACGGGAGACATGCATGCGCAGATGATCTGGCGAAGCAAGCGCGTGGGCGGTCCGTACCTGCCTTTCCCCGGCAACCCGATCCTGACCCAGCGCGACCTCGATCCGAATCGACGCGATCCGGTGACCTCGACCGGCCATGCGCAATTCATCCGGTTGCGGGACGGCAGCTGGTGGACCGTGTTCCTCGCCACCCGGCCTTACCGCGGCGATCAGTACAAGTACAACCTGGGCCGCGAGACCTTCCTGTTGCCGGTGTCGTGGAAGGATGGTTGGCCCCAGGTGTTGCCGCGCGGCGCGCGCGTACCGCTGCTGGTGGATCGCCCGCACCTGCCGCACGCCACGCAGGCGTATCCGACCAGCGGCCCGATGCGCTGGAACGAACACTTCACTGCGCCCAGCCTGCCATTGCAGTGGATGACCCTGCATGCGCCGCAGGCCCCATGGTTCCGCACCGGTGCCGGCCTCGTGATCACGCCATCGACCGTGCCGCTCGGCGTGCAGGGGATCGGTGGCGGCGTGCAGCCGGCCTACGTCGCCCACCGACTGCAGCACCATGCAGCGACGATGACCGTGACCGTGGCGCCATGGTCGCCCGCCGTCGGGGAGCGGGCCGGGCTGGTCCTGCTGCAGAACGAAACCCATCACGCGATGGTGGTCGTCGAACGCGATGAACAGGGATTGGCGGTGTCGGTGTATCGCCGCGCCGGCAAGGCGATGCCCGCGACAGGCGAGCGGCTGGCGCGGGTCGCACTCGGCACTTTCGATCGGCCGATCACCCTCGGCTTCAAGCTGGATGCCCCGGTGCTGGATGCGTATTTCGTCCCGACGGGTGGCGATCGGACGCCGGTCGCCAGCGGGCTGGATGCGAGCCTGCTCAGCGTGCAGACCGCCGGCGGTTTCATCGGCAATACCTTCGGCCCCTACGCATACCGTCCACCGGCGCCGGGGTCGGCGCAATGACACGGCTCCGCGCATCACCGGCCGCTCTCACGGCTCGGTGAGGGAGTCAGCCCGGGCCGCGCACCAGTGCGGCCAGCCGCGCCCCCGCCCACACCAGCAGCAAGCCGGCGACCACGGTCCCGCCCAGGTAGCCCAGCAGCACGTCCTGGCGACTCGAGCGCGCCATGAGCAGGCATTCCAGCATGAGCGCCGAATAGGTCGTCAGCCCGCCCAACAGACCGACGATCAGGAACGCCCGCCAGTACAGCGCCTGCGGGCCGCGTCCCTCCAGCCAAACCGCGATGAAGCCGACCGCGAACGAGCCGATCAGGTTCACCGCGAGCGTGCCGTAGGGAATGCCGTTGCCGAACTGGCGCAACAGGATCCCGCCAAGCCAATAACGCCCGGCCGCTCCGAGTGCGCCGCCGAGCATGACCAGCACCAATTGCTGCGCCCAAGGCGTCATCGTTTGGCCTTGCGTGCATGCTGGCGGGCGTCGCGCAACGCGTCCAGCTTGTCCTTGAGCTTGGCCTCCATGCCGCGCGTCGTGGGCTCGTAGTACACCTGCTCGCCGATCGCGTCCGGGAAGCCGGTCTGGTCCAGCGCGACGCCGCCCTCGAGGTCGTGGTCGTACTGGTAGTCCTTGCCGTAACCCAGCGATTTCATCAGGCCGGTCGGTGCGTTGCGGATGTGCATCGGCACCGGCTGTGTCCCATGGGCCTCGACATCCGCGCGCGCCCGCTTCCAGGCCACGTAGCCGGCATTCGACTTGGCGGTGCTCGCCAGGTACAGCGTGAGCTGGGCCAGCGCGAGGTCACCTTCCGGCGAACCGAGGCGGTCATGGGCCTGCCATGCCTCGATCGCCATCTGCAGCGCACGCGGATCGGCCAGGCCGATGTCTTCGACCGCCATCCGGGTCAGCCGCCTGGCCAGGTAGGCCGGATCGGCGCCGCCGTCCAGCATGCGGGCGAACCAATACAGCGCGGCATCCGGATTGGAGCTGCGTACGCTCTTGTGCAGCGCCGAGATCTGGTCGTAGAACGCGTCGCCGCCTTTGTCGAAGCGCCGGGTGCGGTCGGCCAGGACCTGCTGCAGGGTGTGCTCGCCGACCACCCCGCCCTCGCCCGCCGCGAGGTCGGCGGCGATCTCCAGCAGGGTGAGCGCGCGACGGACATCGCCATCCGCGGCGATCGCGACCTGCTGCAGCAACGCCGGTGCGATGGCGATGCCACGGCCGCCGAGGCCGCGTTCGGGATCCTCCAGTGCGCGGTGGAGGGCGCGTGCGATGTCGTCCGGCGACACCGCTTCCAGCACGTGCACGCGACAGCGCGACAGCAACGCGGAGTTCAGTTCGAAGGACGGGTTCTCGGTGGTCGCGCCGACGAACAGGATCGTGCCGCGCTCGATGTGCGGCAGGAAGGCATCCTGCTGGGTCTTGTTGAACCGATGCACCTCGTCGACGAACAGCACCGTGCGGCGCCCGCCCTCGAAACGCGCCTGTGCCTGCGCGAGCACCTCGCGGACCTGCGGCAGGCCGGACAGCACCGCCGAGATCGCGACGAATTCGGCATCCGCATACTGCGCAAGCAGCAGGGCCAAGGTGGTCTTGCCACAGCCGGGCGGTCCCCACAGCACCATCGAATGCAGGCGGCCGGCTTCGATCGCACGCCGCAGCGCCGAACCCGGTGCCACCAAACGCCCCTGCCCGACCATGTCCTCGAGGCTGCGCGGACGCATGCGTTCCGCCAGCGGACGCATCGCCAGCGATTCGGCCGGATCGGTCAGGAGGCCGCCATCGGCGGCTGCGGGTCGGGAGGCTGGCACCCGCCGATTCTAGCGTGCGGCTACCGCCTCGCCGGCGCCCGCCTCGAGCTCGAAGTCGTAACTGGGCTGCAGCCAGCGGCCGGCCTGGCGGTCGTACAGGGCGCGCACCTGCAGCGGCACGCGCTCATCGCCGTCGAAAGTCACCACGGCTTCCGCGGCGACGATGTCGCGGCGGCCATCGCTGCCGATCACCTGCGCCTTGCCCAGGTCCACGGCCACGTCGTTCGACAGGAATTCGTCATCCAGCGCGGCATCCAGGGCCTGCGCCAGACGCGGCAACGGCAGCGTCTCCGCAGACTTGGCCGTCGCCGTCCGCGCACCGATGAGGATGTTGGGGCTCTCGACGACCATCGCGGTCGTGTCGTACAGCGCGTCGTAGCGGATGGGCATCCACGCCGCCGTGCCCTCGAAACGGATGCTGGCATCCCCGTGCAGGGCGAGGTCGCGCAGGCTAACGCGTTGTGCCGCCACCTGCCCGAGCCGCAGTTCGATGCGTTCGCCTGCGAAGCGCGATTGCAGTGCACCGATCAGGGCTGCGGCGGTTGCGGCATCGATCGCTGCGCGGGCTTGCGCGTCCTGGGTCGGCGCGTCCGCGGCCTGCGCCGTCGCCTTGCCCTCGACGAGCAGGTGGGGGACGTCCGCGGCAGCGACGGTGCCGGCGGCGATGATGCCGATCAAGGCGGCGGCGAGCAGGCGATGCATGGGACGTATCCGGTGCGGGATGCGTCCAGATTCGCGGATCGCGCGTCGAACGCACGTGATCGATGAGGTGGCTGGCTGAACACCGGCCGACCCGCGATCGTCACCCGCCGATCACGTCCACGCCCTTCGCCGGCACGAACACGAAGGTGCCCTTGGCGAACGCAGGATTGCGCTTCCATTGGCCAAAACCGATCACCGTGCGCTGGCCCAGCGCATCCACGTATTCCATCTTCGCCAGCCCGCCCTTCGCGAAACCGAGGCGCGCGCTCTTGAAGGCGGCCTCGCCGCTGCGCGGGGTCAGTTTCATCCACTCCACGCCGTCGCGGGCGCCGTCTTCCCGCACCACGAAATCGCGATCGAGCCTGGCCGGATCGAGCAGGATCGCCAGCGGGCTGTTGGCCTCCTCCACGCCTTGCGGACGCTTGCTGGCCTGCTGCAGGTCGGGATCGTAGACCCACACCGTCTTGCCGTCGGCCACGATCAGCTGCGGGTACGGCTTGGCGTACTCCCAACGGAACAAGCGCGGGGCCGACACGGCGACACGGCCGGTGGACGCTTCCTTCTGCTTGCCGCGCTGGTCGAAGACCTGCTGGCTGAATTGTCCATCGAGGCCCTTGAGGCCTTGGGTGAAGGCCTGCAACTGCTCGCGTGCGCCCGCCTGCGCGCCTTGGGCGACGAGCAACAGGGCGGCGGCGATGAGGGTCGGTCGGATGCGCATGCAAGTCTCCGTTCTGCGATTGCGCGCAGTCTCCGACAGCGAGCCTGAATGCGCGTACACGGCCAGTCGCCGGCGTTGGCGTGCGCTCAGCCGCGGGGCGGCGGCGGGGCGATGACGGTGCGGTCGCCGTTGTGTTCCGGGGTGCTGACGATGCCGGCCGCTTCCATCGCCTCGATCAGGCGGGCGGCGCGGTTGTAGCCGATCTTCAGCCGCCGCTGCACCCCGGAAATCGAGGCGCGGCGGGTCTCGGTGACGATCTGCACGGCCTGGTCGTACAGCGGATCGGCTTCCGGATCGTCGCTGTTGCCGGCTTCGGGCAGGCCGGTCGCGCCGACGCTGCTGCCGTCGTACATCGTCTGCGACTCTTCGAGCACGCCCTCGATGTAGTCCGGTCCGCCGGTCTGCTTCAGGTGCTCGACCACGCGGTGCACCTCGTCGTCGGACACGAAGGCGCCATGCACGCGTTCCGGCATCGCGGTGCCCGGCGGCAGGTAGAGCATGTCGCCGTGGCCGAGCAGGGTTTCCGCGCCGCTCTGGTCGAGGATGGTGCGCGAATCGATCTTGCTGCTGACCTGGAACGCGATGCGGGTCGGGATGTTCGCCTTGATCAGGCCGGTGATGACGTCCACCGACGGCCGCTGGGTGGCCAGGATCAGGTGGATGCCGGCCGCGCGCGCCTTCTGCGCGAGCCGCGCGATCAACTCCTCCACCTTCTTGCCGACGATCATCATCATGTCGGCGAATTCGTCGATGAAGATGACGATGAACGGCAGCGTCTCCAACGGGCGCGGGGCCTCGCCGAGTTCCGGGTTGGGCTTGAACAGCGGGTCCATCAACGGCTGGCCGGCGTCGATGGCGTCCTTCACCTTCTTGTTGAAGCCGGCCAGGTTGCGCACGCCGACCGCGCTCATCAGCTTGTAACGGCGCTCCATCTCCGCCACGCACCAGCGCAGGCCGTTGGCGGCCTCCTTCATGTCGGTGACCACCGGCGCCAGCAGGTGCGGGATGCCCTGGTAGACGCTGAGCTCCAGCATCTTCGGGTCGATCATCAGCATCCGCAGGTCCTTCGCGGACGCCTTGTACAGCAGGCTGAGCACCATTGCGTTGACCGCGACCGACTTGCCCGAGCCGGTGGTGCCGGCGACCAGCAGGTGCGGCATCCGCGCGAGGTCGGCCACGGTCGGGCGGCCGGCGATGTCCTTGCCCAGCGCCAGGGTCAGCGGGCTGCTCGACTTGTCGTATTCCTTCGAGCGCAGCAGCTCGCTGAGGTAGATCATCTCGCGGTGGGTGTTCGGCGTTTCCAGCCCGATCACCGACTTGCCGGGGATGACGTCGACCACGCGCACCGACTTCACCGACAGCCCGCGCGCGATGTCCTTGTCGAGCGAGCTGATCTGGCTGACCTTCACGCCGGGCGCCGGCTGCACCTCGAAACGGGTGATCACCGGCCCCGGATAGGCGCCGACGACCTCCGCATCGATGCGGAAGTCCTTGAGCTTGAATTCGATCTGCCGCGACAGGGTTTCCAGCGTCTGCTCGTCGTAGCCCTTCGGCTGCGGCTTGGGATCGTCGAGCAGGGCCAGCGGCGGGATGCCGGAGCCGTCGCCGGCGTTGAACAGCGGGATCTGCTGCTCGCGCTTGGCGCGTTCGCTCTTCTCGACCACCGGCGCCGGTGGCGGTTCGATCTTGACCTTCTCGCGACGCAGGCGGATTTCGGAATCGACCTTGCGCGCTTCCTCGCGTTCCTCGCGCAGCGCGCGCGCCTCGCTCCATTCGCTGGCTTGCTTGGCGCCCTGCCGCGCACCGCGGCCCAGCAGGCCCGGCAACGCCAGCACGAAGCCGCCGATGCGGTCCATCACCGCCAGCCAGGACAGGCCGGTGGCGAGGGTGACCGAAATCAGGAACAGGCTGACCAGGAACAGGTTGGCGCCGAGCGCGCCGAACAGCGCATCCAGCGAGTTGCCGACCAGCCGCCCGAGCACCCCGCCGCTGCCGGCCCACAGGTCATTCGAACCGGCCACCCGCAACTTGAGCAGGCCGCAACTGGCGACCAGGAAGCCGACCATGCCGACCAGCCGCAACGCCGGGCCGAGGTCGGCCTGGCCATCGCCATCGGTGTCCATGCCGAACAGCGCGATCCAGGCGATCGCGCCCAGCACCAGCGGCAGCAGGAACGCGACATAGCCGGTCAGGCCCAGCAGCACGTCGGCGATCCACGCACCGACGCGGCCGCCGGCGTTGTGGATTGGCGCGGTGATGGTGCCGGAATGCGACCAGCCCGGGTCCGCGGGGGCATACGTGACCAGCGCCGCCAGCAGGAACAGCAGCAGCGGCGCGATCGCGATCAGGGCGAGGTCGCGCCACAACTTCTGCCGGCGGGGGTTGGGCACGGCCTTGCCGGCGGTCGCTTTCGCGACCGCCTTGCGGCTGCCCCGGGCGGTGTCTGACGCCGTCTTCGCCACCTTGCGATCGAACCTCAGGAACTTCCCCTAGGTCCTTGAATATACGTCAAACATCCATGCCTTGCAGCGCCGGATGCACGATCTTTCCGGCCTCGACGTTGATCCCCTTCACCAACGCCGGGTTGTGGCGCCAGTCGTTGCCGGAGGCCAGCTTGTTGACCCACGGCAGGATCGCGGCGCAGATCGCCTGCGAGCTGGTCTGCGGCACCGCGCCGGGCATGTTGGTCACGCAGAAGTGGGTCACGCCCTCCTCCACGTAGGTCGGCTCCTTCCAGGTGGTCGGGCGCGAAGTCTCGAAGCAGCCGCCCTGGTCGATGGCGATGTCCACCACCACCGAACCGTCCTCCATGTCGCGCAGCATCTCGCGGGTCATGACGTGCGGCGCCTTGGCACCGGTGATCAGCACCGCGCCGATCACCAGGTCGGCCTCGGCCACCTTGCGCGCGACAACGTCGTGGTACGGGTACAGCGCGGTGACGTTGTTGCCGAGGCGACGGGCCTCGTCCATCCGGTCCTGGCGCATCTCGAACACGGTGACGTTGGCGCCGCCGGCGGCGGCCAGCGCGGCGGACGCGCTTCCCGCCTGGCCGGCGCCGAACACCACCACGTTGCCGCGCTCGGTCGAGGCCATCCCGCCCAGCAGCTTGCCCTTGCCGGACATCGGCTGGTGCAGCAGGTGGGTACCGACCTGCACGCCGATCTTGCCGGCGATCACCGACATCGGCGCCAGCAGCGGCAGGTCGCCGTTCGGCAGTTCCACGGTCTCGAAGGCGACGCCGGTCAGGCCGATGTCGAGCAGCTGGCGGGTCAGCATCGGCTCCGCGGCCAGGTGCAGGTAGCAGAACAGCAGGTGGTCGCGGCGCAGGTGCGCCAGGTCGCCGGCGATCGGCTCCTTCACCTTCACGATCAGCTCGCCCTTCTCGTAGAGGGCGGCGGCGTCCGGCGCGATCTGCACGCCCAGCCGCGTGTACTGCTCGTCCTTGAACCCCGACTTCAGGCCCGCGCCCTGCTCCAGCCACACCTCGTGCCCGCGCTTGACGAGGTCGCCGGCCGCTGCCGGCACCAGGGCCACGCGGCCTTCGAGGGTCTTGGTTTCCTTGGGTACACCGATGCGCATCGCGTCGCTCCTGGGCGAGGTCCTGGGGATGGGCGACAGCGTTCCGGCGGTCGCGCCTTGTATCGGGACCGCCCCGCCGCCAAGCTATGCGGCGGATGCGGATCCGGAATCCGCGAAATTATAGAGCTTCGACTCCAGACACGATGAACCCGACCAAGCATGCAAGCCTCCTGATCCTCGGTTCCGGCCCCGCCGGCTGGACCGCCGCCGTCTATGCCGCCCGCGCGAACCTCAAGCCGGTGGTGGTGACCGGCCTGCAGATGGGCGGCCAGCTGATGACCACCACCGAGGTCGACAACTGGCCGGGCGACGCCCACGGCCTGATGGGGCCGGACCTGATGGCGCGCATGCAGGCGCATGCCGAGCGCTTCGACACCGAGGTGGTGTTCGACCACATCCATACCGCCGAGCTGGGCCAGCGCCCGTTCCGGCTGAAGGGCGATTCCGGCGATTACACCTGCGATGCCCTGATCATCGCGACCGGCGCGACCGCCAAGTACCTCGGCATCCCCTCCGAAGACGAATACAAGGGTCGCGGCGTTTCCGCCTGCGCCACTTGCGACGGCTTCTTCTACAAGGACCAGGACGTGGCGGTGATCGGCGGCGGCAACACCGCGGTCGAGGAAGCGCTGTACCTGTCCAACATCGCCCGCAAGGTCTACCTGGTGCATCGCCGCGACACCCTGCGCGCCGAGAAGATCATGCAGGACAAGCTGTTCGCGAAGATCGAGGCGGGCAAGATCGAGGCCGTGTGGCACCACACCGTGGACGAGGTGCTCGGCAACGATGCCGGCGTCACCGGCATGCGCCTGACGTCGGTGCTCGACGGCAGCACCCGCGAGATCCCGGTGCACGGCTTCTTCGTCGCCATCGGCCACAGCCCGAACACGCAGCTGTTCGATGGCCAGCTGGAGATGAAGAACGGCTACCTGAAGATCCACACCGGCCTGGAGGGCAACGCCACCCAGACCAGCATCCCCGGGGTGTTCGCCGCGGGCGACGTCGCCGACCAGGTGTATCGCCAGGCCATCACCTCGGCGGGGTTCGGCTGCATGGCCGCGCTGGACGCGGAGAAGTTCCTGGACGCGGGCCACTGATGCCCACGGCGCGCCTGCACCGCGCGCTGTCCGAACTCCCCGCCGCCGACTGGGATGCGCTGCACGACGGGCGCAACCCGTTCGTCGCCCACGCCTTCCTGGACGGCCTCGAACGCACCGGCTGCCTACGCCCCGACTGGGGCTGGACGCCCTGCCACCTCGGGCTGTGGGAGGGCGATGCCCTGGTCGCCGCCGCGCCCGGCTACCTCAAGGCCAACTCGCACGGCGAGTTCGTGTTCGACCATGCCTGGGCGCAGGCCTATGCCCGCCACGGCCTCGACTACTACCCCAAGTGGCTGTGCGCGGTGCCCTATTCCCCCGTCACCGGGCCGCGCCTGCTGGCACGCGACGATGCCGCGCGACGCCGCTTGCCGGCGGCGATCGCCGGCTTCGTCCAGCGCAGCGGGCTGTCCTCGGCGCACGTGAACTTCCATGACGCCGCCAGCGAGGCGGCCTTCGCTGCGGAGCCCGAAGACGCCGGCTGGATGCTGCGCGAGGACCTGCAGTACCACTGGCGCAACGACGCCGGCTGGCGCGATTTCGAGGCATTCCTCGGCGCGATGGACCACAGGCACCGCAAGAACATCCGCCAGGAGCGGCGCAAGGTGCGCGATGCCGGCATCGTCGTGCGCGTCGTGCATGGCGACGAGGCGAGCGACGACGACCTCGCGGCGATGCACGGCTTCTACCTCGCGACCTTCGCCGACTACGGCAATTCGCCGGCGCTGACGCTGGAGTTCATCCACCACCTTGCCGAAGCGATGCCACGGCAGCTGGTGCTGATGCTGGCCGAACGCGATGGCCGGGCGATCGCCGGCGCGCTGTGCCTGCGCGGTGGCGACACCCTGTACGGACGCTACTGGGGCGCCAGTGAACGCCATCCCGGACTGCATTTCGAGACCTGCTATTACCAAGGCATCGACTATTGCCTGCGCGAGGGCCTGCGGCAGTTCGAGCCCGGCGCGCAAGGCGAGCACAAGATCGCCCGCGGCTTCCTGCCGGTGCGCGTGCGCAGCCGCCACTGGATCGCCGATCCGCGCTTCGCCCAGGCCCTGCACGGCTGGTGCGCGGAGGAACGCGCCGCGGTCGAGGCGCAACGGCAGGCCCTGCAGCGGCACGCGCCTTTTCGCGGAGACGCCGCGTGAACGTGCCGATCCCGGAGCTAGGGGCGGATCCGGCCGCGCCCTTCCCGGCGCCGGACAGCGCCCTGCGCGAGCCCGATGGCCTGCTGGCGTATGGCGGCGACCTCAACCCGACCCGGTTCCTCAACGCCTACCGCCACGGCATCTTCCCGTGGTTCACCGACGGCGACCCGATCCTGTGGTGGAGCCCGTCGCGCCGCGCGGTGTTCCGCACCGATCGCGTGCACCTGGCATCCCGATTGCGGCGACAGCTGCGCAACAGCGACTGGGTGGTGCGCGCCGACACCGCATTCGCCGACGTGGTGGCCGGTTGCGCCGCGCCGCGCGCGGGCCAGTCGGGTGGCACCTGGATCACCGCCGACATGCGGGCGGCCTACATCGAACTGCATCGCCTCGGCCATGCGCACAGCATCGAGGCCTACGACGGCGATCGCCTGGTGGGTGGGCTGTTCGGATTGTCGTTCGGGCACGTGTTCTGCGGCGACAGCATGTTCTCCGCGGCATCCGGCGCGTCCAGCCTGGCACTGGCGGCGCTGGCCCTGCGCCTGCGCGCCTGGGGCTGGCCGCTGATCGATGCGCAGGTGCCGAACGCGCATACCCGCAGGCTCGGAGTCGAAGCCTGGCCGCGTGCGGAGTACCTGGATGCGCTCGCCGGCCTGCGCGACCTGCCGTCCGAACCGGGCCACTGGCAGGCACGGTTCGGCACGGTGGCGGCCGCCGATGCCTGTGCCCCGCGTCCCGCTTAACGGGATTTTTGCAAGCCCCCGCCGCGCGTGCGACAATGCGCGGCTTCCGGGCCCTTTGCCCGGCCTCTCGCAACAACGCAGGACCACATGGCGAAAGACGACGTCATCGAATTCGAAGGCACGATCTCCGAGACCCTCCCGAACACCATGTTCCGGGTCAAGCTGGAGAACGGCCACGAGATCATCGCGCACATCTCCGGACGCATGCGCAAGAACTACATCCGCATCCTCACGGGAGACCGGGTCAAGGTCGAAATGACCCCGTACGACCTGAGCAAGGGGCGCATCACCTACCGCCATCGCTGACTGCGATCGCGCGTTGCAAGAAAAGGCGGCCATGTGCCGCCTTTTTCATTTTCGTGGGTGGGGGTGGATCGCCGATGGACCGGGCCATTCCGCGGCTGTCCCCCGGCGTCGGGCGCCTGCCCGCCTCCTCCTCCTTGATGCCGCGCCATGGCCCAGTCCACCGTCGATCCGGCGGGAAGCGCGTGTCTACTCCACCACCGCCGGCAGCAGCTTCTCCGGCTCGCGCTGCACGTCGAGGACCAGCTCGCCGTCGCGGGCATCCAGCGACACCCGTCCGCCGTCCACCAGCTTGCCGAACAGCAACTCGTCCGCAAGCGGGCGCTTCACCTTGTCCTGGATCAGCCGCGCCATCGGACGCGCGCCCATCAGCGGGTCGAAACCGTGCTGGCCCAGCCATTCGCGCGCGGACGGCGTGGCCGACAGCGCCACCTGCTTCTCGTGCAGCTGCACTTCCAGCTCGATCAGGAACTTGTCCACCACGCGCAGGATGTGGTCGAAGCCCAGCGGCTGGAACTGCACGATCGCATCCAGGCGGTTGCGGAACTCCGGGGTGAAGCCGCGGCGGATCACTTCCATCGCGTCGGTGCTGTGGTCCTGCCGGGTGAAGCCGATGCTGCGCCGCGCGGCCTGCGCGGCACCCGCGTTGGTGGTCATCACCAGCACCACGTTGCGGAAATTGGCCTCGCGCCCGTTGGTATCGGTCAGCACCCCGCGGTCCATCACCTGCAGCAGGATGTTGAAGATATCCGGATGCGCCTTCTCGATCTCGTCGAGCAGCAGCACGCAGTGCGGCGTCTTCACGATCTTCTCGGTCAGCAGGCCGCCCTGGTCGAAGCCGACGTAGCCCGGGGGAGCGCCGATCAGGCGGCTCACCGAATGCGGTTCCATGTACTCGGACATGTCGAAGCGGACCAGTTCGATGCCCAGCTGCATCGCCAACTGCTTGGTCACCTCGGTCTTGCCCACGCCGGTGGGGCCGGCGAACAGGAAATTGCCGATCGGCTTGTCCGGGTTGCCCAGGCCGCTGCGTGCCAGCTTGATCGCTGAGGTCAGGCTGCCGATCGCCTCGTCCTGGCCGAAGATCACCATCTTCAGGTTGCGCTCGAGGTGCTGCAGCACGTCCTTGTCGGACGCGCTGACCTGCTTGGCCGGGATCCGCGCCATCTTGGCGACGATGGTCTCGATCTCCTCGACGTCGATGAGGTGCTTGCGGGTCTCCGGCGGCAGCAGCCGCTGGCGCGCGCCGGCCTCGTCGATCACGTCGATCGCCTTGTCCGGCAGCAGGCGGTCGCCGATGTGCTTGACCGACAGGTCCACCGCGGCCTTGATCGCCTCGTCCGCGTAGTTGACGTTGTGGTGGGCCTCGTAGCGGGCCTTCAGGCCCTGCAGGATCTCGATCGCCTCGCCGACGGTGGGCTCGACGATGTCGATCTTCTGGAAGCGACGTGCCAGCGCGCGGTCCTTCTCGAAGATCCCGCGGTACTCCTGGAAGGTGGTCGAGCCGATGCAGCGCAGTTCGCCGCTGGCCAGCATCGGCTTGATCAGGTTGGAGGCGTCCATGGTCCCGCCGCTGGCGGAGCCCGCGCCGATGATGGTGTGGATCTCGTCGATGAACAGGATCGCGTGCGGCAGCTTCTTCAGCGCCGCCAGCACGCCCTTCAAGCGCTTCTCGAAATCGCCGCGGTACTTGGTCCCGGCCACCAGCGCGCCGAGGTCCAGCGAGTAGATCACCGCCTCGGTCAGCACCTCGGGCACGTCGCCCTCGACGACGCGCTTGGCCAGCCCCTCGGCCAGCGCGGTCTTGCCGACGCCTGCCTCGCCGACGTACAGCGGGTTGTTCTTGCGCCGGCGGCACAGGACCTGGATGGTGCGCTCCACTTCCTCCGCGCGCCCGACCAGCGGATCGATCTTGCCGGCGGCGGCCAGTTCGTTGAGGTTGCTCGCGAACTCGGCCAGCGGGTCGGACTTCGACTCGCCCTCGCCGCCCTCGGCCTTGCCCCCGCCTTCCTGCGGCTGCGAGGACGACTCGTCCTCTGCGCGGGCGATGCCATGCGAGATGTAGTTCACGACGTCCAGCCGGTGCACGTCCTGCTGGTTCAGGAAGTACACCGCGTGGGAATCCTTTTCGCCGAAGATCGCGACCAGCACGTTGGCGCCTGTCACTTCCTTCTTGCCGGAGGACTGCACGTGGTAGACCGCCCGCTGCAACACGCGCTGGAAGCCCAGCGTGGGCTGGGTATCGCGGCCGTCGTCCTCGCCCAGCTTGTTGACCGAGACCTCGATGGCCTCTTCCAGCTCATGGCGCAGGCGCAGGAAATCGGCGCCAACCGCCTTGAGCACGGCTTCGGCCGACGGGTTGTCGAGCAGTGCGAGCATCAGGTGCTCGACGGTCATGAACTCGTGGCGCGCCTCGCGGGCGCGCTTGTAGCACTGGCCGATGCTGTGCTCGAGGTCCTTGCTGAACATGGGGCTGTCCTCTGGAACGCTGACCCTCTATGTAGGGTGCCTACGCCCCCAGGGCAAGTGCCGGATGCGGATCAGGCGCGTTCCATCGTGCATAGCAGCGGGTGCTGGTTCATCCGCGCGTATTCGTTGACCTGCGCCACCTTGGATTCGGCGATTTCGCGGGTGAACACCCCGCAGACGCCGCGGCCGCGGGTATGGACGTGGAGCATGACCTGGGTCGCGCGCTCCAGGTCCAGCGGGAAGAAGCGCATCAGGACGTCGACCACGAAGTCCATCGGGGTGTAGTCGTCGTTCAGCAACAGGACCGAATACAGCGGCGGTCGCGCCGTGTCCGGGCGCGCCGGGGCGACGACGATGCCATGTTCGTGGTCGTGCTGGGGTTTGTCGGTGGGGGTCGGCATGGCGCGGATTATAGGGAGCCGGGCGTGCAGGCGGCATGGACGCGATCCCGCGTTGGCGCGAGAATCCGCTCTCCACCAAGGGGATTCCTCATGCGCGTACGCCTGCGCTCTTTCGCCGCCTGCACCACCCTCGCCCTGCTGGCCGGCGCCGCGCCGGCGCTGGCGTCCGATGCTTCGGTCAAGGCCCGCCTCGATGCCCGCGGCATCAAGCACACGGTGGACGACGACGGCGACTACAAGGTCACCTACAGCTACGAGAAGGAAAGCCGTACCCAGTTGGTGTTCGTGTCCGGGGGCACCGAGACCGTCGGCGGCTTCCAGGTCCGCGAGGTGTTCTCGCCCGCGGCACGGCTGGAGAAGGACGGTGTCAATGGCGCGAAGGCGCTGGAGCTGTTGGCGGAAAGCCGCAAGAACAAGCTCGGCAGTTGGGAAACCGACGGCGACGTCCTGCTGTTCGTGATCAAGCTGCCGGACAGCGCCTCTGCCGCGGAGCTGGAATCGGCCATGGACATCGCCGCGCAGACCGCCGACGACATGGAATTGGAACTTTCGGGTGCCCGTGACGACCTCTGAGCCACGCTGCCCGCGCCACGCCCCGGAAGCGTACGCATGAGCTACCGCGAAGGCCGCTTCTGGCAGCCCGACGTGACCGTCGCCACCGTGGTGGTGCGCGATGGCCGGTTGCTGATGGTCGAGGAACGCGCCAACGGTGCGCTGGTGCTGAACCAACCGGCCGGGCACCTCGAGCCGGACGAGAGCCTGCTGGATGCCGCCCTGCGCGAAACCCGCGAGGAAACCGGCTGGGAGGTGCGCCTCACCGCCTTCGTCGGCGCGTACCAGTGGAAGGCACCGCTGCAGCCGGACGGCAGCGGCGGCCGCCACTACCTGCGCTTCGCCTTCGCCGCCGAACCGGTCCGCGAACTCCCCGATGCCCGCCTCGACGAGGGCATCGTGCGCGCGCTGTGGCTGACCCCCGACGAGCTGCACGGCATGGCCGCACGCCATCGCAGCCCGCTGGTCTGGCGCGCGGTGCTCGACTACCTCGGCGGCAGCCGGCACCCGCTCGACCTGGTGCGCCACCTCGCATGAGCCCGCCGCGCATCGTCGTCGGCATGTCGGGCGGCGTCGATTCCTCGGTCGCCGCCCTGCTGCTGCGCGATGCCGGCGCCGAGGTGATCGGCCTGTTCATGCAGAACTGGGCCGACGACGACGCCGGCGATTGCCGGGCGGAGGACGACCGCCGCGATGCGGTCGCGGTCTGCGGCATGCTCGGCCTGCCGATCCGCTTCCGCGATTTTTCCCGCGAGTACTGGGATGGCGTGTTCCGCCATTTCATCGACGAATACGCCGCCGGCCGCACGCCCAACCCGGACGTGCTGTGCAACCGCGAGATCAAGTTCAAGCATTTCCTCGACGCCGCCCGCGACCTCGGCGCGGAGGCCATCGCCACCGGGCATTACGCGCGGATCGCGCCCGTCGACGGTCGCCATCGCCTGCTGCGGGCGAAGGACCGCGGCAAGGACCAGAGCTACTTCCTGCACCAGCTCGGGCAGGCGCAACTGGCGGCGACCCGTTTCCCGCTGGGCGAGCTCGAGAAAGGCGAGGTGCGCCGGATCGCCGCCGCGGCCGGGTTGCCGACCGCCGCCAAGAAGGATTCCACCGGCATCTGCTTCATCGGCGAGCGCGATTTCCGCAGCTTCCTCGCCCAGTACCTGCCGGCCCGGCCCGGCGAGATGCGCACGCCCGACGGCATCGTCGTCGGCACCCATCCCGGCGTGTTCTATTTCACCCTCGGACAGCGCGAGGGCCTGCACATCGGCGGCGTGCGCGGTCGCCCGCAGGCGCCGTGGTTCGTGGTCGGCAAGGACCTGGAACACAACATCCTGTACGTCGACCAGGGCCACGACAGCCCATGGCTGCAATCGACCACGCTGCTTAGCGAGACCGCGCACTGGATCGCCGGCGCACCGCCCGCGCCCCGCTTCGCCTGCACCGCGCAGACCCGCTACCGCCAGGCCGACGAACCGTGCGAGGTCGAGGTGCGCGACGACGGCAGCCTGCGGGTGCGCTTCGCCCGACCGCAACGTGCGGTCACGCCGGGGCAATCCGTGGTCCTTTACGATGGGGACGCCTGCCTCGGCGGTGCGGTGATCGCCTCGACCGACGCCCCCCGCATCGCCCCCGACCACGCCCGGAGCCCTGCCGCATGACCCCGTTCGACGACCGCGTCCTCGCCCTCGGCGCCCTGCTGGTGGCGCTCTCGCAGGTGCGGAGGATCGCCGAGACCGGGCAGTCCGACAGCGCCACCCTGCACGTCGCGCTGGACAGCGTGTTCCGGATCGACGCCGCCGATACCGCGGTGGCGGTGGGCGGTGTCGAGGCCGTGCGTCCCGGCCTGCGCCTGTTGCGCGATTACCTGGCCGGGACCAACAAGGACGAGGCCCTGGGCAAGCTGGCGATGGCGGTGATGCAGCTGGAGCGCCGCTTCGTCGCCGACGATGCCATGACCGAGCGCGTGCGCACCGGCCTGCAGGCCTTGTCGGGGCCGGTCGAACGGCTCGGCAGCGCGCACCACGACATCATCGCCGGCCTCGCGAGCCTGTACGCCGACACCATCAGCCACCTGCGCCCGCGGGTGATGGTGCAAGGCAATCCGCATTACCTCGGGCAGGCCGGCGTGGTCGCCGAAATCCGCGCCCTGCTGCTGGCGGCGTTGCGCGCCGCCGTGCTGTGGCGGCAGATGGGCGGCAGCCTGTGGGACTTCCTGTTCCGCCGCCGCGACATGGCCGCGGCGATCGACCGGCTGATGTGAAAAAGGGGGGCAGAGTAAATTTCCCCTCGCACTAGTCCATGCGACCATGGAACGAGGCGGGAAAACTTTACTCTGGCCCCTTTTCGTTTCGTCGATCAGGAGGCGGTGTAGCGGGCCTCTACTTCGAGCGGTGGACCTCGATCGTCGTCTCCGGGTTCACGTCGCCGTTTGGGTCGACCACGATGCCCGCCGCGAAGCTGACCCGTTGCGCGGGTGCATCGCTGGCCAGGAACAGGCAGACGTAGTTGTCGTTGTCCTTGAGGCTGCCCAGCGCGAAGGGACGCACCTCGCCCTCCGGCGTGGACACCCGGTAGCCCGCCAGGTGCGCAGCTTCGTCGGCACCCGGCTTCGGCTTCACGCCACCCGCCCAGATCGCGACCACGACCTGGCGCGTGCCCACCGGGGCATCGCAGGCGAACTGGTGCCCGCGGTAGCCCAGGGCGAGGACCAGGGTCGGCCCGTCGGCCAGCGGCGTGACCGCCGCCGAAAGCTCCTTTGCGTTGGCGCCGTATTCGAGCGGCAGGTCGCCGGTCACCTCCACCGAGACCGGCGGATCGGTCGCGGCGTTGCCCAGTTGCCCGATGAGCAGCACCGTGTGGCCCTTGCCGGGCGCGGACGCCGGTGCCAGCGTGGCGAAGAGCGGCTGGTGCACCGCGCCGGACCGGGTCTTCACGGTGAAGGCCTTGGGGTCGACGATCGGGCCGCCGAGCACCCGACGGGTGAACGTGACCGGCAGGCCGTCCTTGCCGGGCGCCTCGGAATAGAACTGCGCGGCGATCGGGGGCAGCCGGTCATCCAGCCCGAAAAAGGCGCTGAGCATCCGCGGCGGCGCGTCGTCCAGGTCGGTCCTGGGCACGGTCGATGCCGCACCCGACGGATCCGAAGCGTGGACCAGCCCGGCGCAGGCGATGACCGCGCCGAGGCCGAGGATTCCCTTGATCAGTTGGTGCTTCATGGCCACCCCGCATGTTTGGAGATCAGGGAGGCTGCTATGGCCGCCGATGGGCTGCAATGGCGCCTTGGTCCCATCGAGCCGCCGCGGTGGGGGCTCCGCCCCTTGCGTGGCGCACTCGTGTTCCCCGAACAGGTGGCACATGCAACGGTAGAGCGCCCGTCCGCGATGCCGCTCCAGTTCCAACGAAAACGCCCGGCATCGCCGGGCGTTTCGTCTTTCATCGCATCGACGCTCAGGCAGCGACGGTATCCGCCACCTGCTTGTACTCCTCGATCTGGTCGAAATTCATGTAGCGGTAGATCTCGGCGCCCTTTTCGTTGATCACGCCGATGTCCGCCATGTACTCCTCGCGGGTCGGGATGCGGCCCAGGCGCGAGCAGATCGCCGCCAGTTCCGCCGAGCCCAGGTAGACGTCGGTGTTGCGGCCCAGGCGGTTGGGGAAGTTGCGGGTCGAGGTGGACATCGCGGTGCTGCCCTCGCGGATCTGCGCCTGGTTGCCCATGCACAGCGAGCAGCCCGGCATCTCCATGCGCGCGCCGGCGGTGCCGAAGGTGCCGTAATGGCCTTCGTTGGTCAGCTCGGCGGCGTCCATCTTGGTCGGCGGCGCGATCCACAGGCGGGTCGGGATGTCGCGCTTGCCTTCCAGCAGCTTGGCGGCGGCGCGGAAGTGGCCGATGTTGGTCATGCACGAGCCGATGAAGACCTCGTCGATCTTCGCGCCGGCGACGTCGGACAGGGTCTTGGCGTCGTCCGGGTCGTTCGGGCAGCACACGATCGGCTCGACGATCTGCTCGAGGTCGATCTCGATCACCGCGGCGTATTCGGCGTCGGCATCGGGCTGCAGCAGCTGCGGGTTGGCCAGCCAGGCCTCCATCTTGGCGATCCGGCGGGCCAGCGAACGCGCGTCCTGGTAGCCCTGCGCGATCATCCACTTGAGCAGGGTGATGTTGCTCTTGAGGTATTCGATGATCGGCGCCTGGTCGAGGCGCACGGTGCAGCCGGCGGCGGAACGCTCGGCGGAGGCGTCGGCCAGCTCGAACGCCTGTTCGATCTTGAGCTCCGGCAGGCCTTCGATCTCCAGGATGCGGCCGGAGAAGATGTTCTTCTTGCCCTTCTTCTCGACCGTAAGCAGGCCCTGTTTGATCGCGTACAGCGGGATGGCGTGGACGAGGTCGCGCAGGGTCACGCCCGGCTGCAGCTTGCCCTTGAAGCGCACCAGCACCGACTCCGGCATGTCCAGCGGCATCACCCCGGTGGCCGCGGCGAACGCGACCAGGCCCGAGCCCGCGGGGAACGAGATGCCGATCGGGAAGCGGGTGTGCGAGTCGCCGCCGGTGCCCACGGTGTCGGGCAGCAGCATGCGGTTGAGCCAGCTGTGGATGATGCCGTCGCCGGGGCGCAGGGAGATGCCGCCGCGGGTGGAGATGAACTCCGGCAGGGTGTGGTGGGTCTTCACGTCGACCGGCTTGGGATAGGCCGCGGTGTGGCAGAAGCTCTGCATCACCAGGTCGGCGCTGAAGCCGAGGCAAGCCAGGTCCTTCAGCTCGTCGCGGGTCATCGGGCCGGTGGTGTCCTGGCTGCCCACCGAGGTCATCTTCGGTTCGCAGTAGGTGCCCGGGCGCACGCCCTGCCCCTCCGGAAGCCCGCAGGCGCGGCCGACCATCTTCTGCGCCAGGGTGAAGCCCTTGCCGGTGTCGGTGGGCTGCTGCGGCAGGCGGAACAGGGTCGAGGCCGGCAGGCCCAGCGCCTCGCGCGCCTTGCCGGTCAGGCCGCGGCCAACGATCAGCGGGATGCGGCCACCGGCGCGCACTTCGTCGAACAGCACGTCGGACTTCACCTGGAACTCGGCGATCACCTCGCCGCCCTTGAGCGCCTTGCCGTCGTACGGACGCAGCTCGACGACGTCGCCGTGCTCCATCTTCGAGACGTCGAGCTCGATCGGCAGCGCGCCCGCGTCTTCCATCGTGTTGTAGAAGATCGGGGCGATCTTGCTGCCCAGGCACACGCCGCCGAAGCGCTTGTTGGGGATGAACGGGATGTCCTCGCCGGTGAACCACAGCACGCTGTTGGTGGCCGACTTTCGGCTGGAACCGGTGCCGACCACGTCGCCGACGTAGGCGACCAGGTGGCCCTTGTCCTTCAGCTTGAGGATCTCGGCGACCGGGCCGCGCTTGCCGTCTTCCTCGGGCACGAACGGCGCGTCGGGACGCTTGTTCTTCAGCATCGCCAATGCGTGCAGCGGGATGTCGGGACGGGTGGTCGCGTCCGGCGCCGGCGACAGGTCGTCGGTATTGGTCTCGCCCGGCACCTTGAACACGGTGATGGTCAGCGATGCCGGCACTTCCGGCTTGCTGGTGAACCATTCGGCGTCGGCCCAGCTCTGCAGCACGGCCTGGGCGTTGGCGTTGCCGGCCTTGGCCTTCTCTTCCACGTCGTGGAAGGCATCGAACACCAGCAGGGTGTGCTTGAGCGCGTCGGCGGCCACCGCGCCGACCTCGGCGTCGTCCAGCAGCTGCACCAGCGGCGCGACGTTGTAGCCGCCGAGCATGGTGCCCAGCAGCTCGGTGGCGCGGGCGCGCGGGATCAGCGGGTTGACCTCGCTGCCGAACGCCAGTGCGGCCAGGTAGCTGGCCTTGACCTTGGCGGCGTCGTCCACGCCGGCCGGCACGCGCTGGACCAGCAGGTCGAGCAGGAAGGTGTCCTCCCCGGCCGGCGGCGCCTTGAGCAGTTCGATGACGTCGGCGGTCTGCTGCGCGGTCAGCGGCAGCGGCGGGATGCCGAGGGCGGCGCGCTCGGCGGCGTGTTGGCGATAGGCGGCAAGCATGGGCGTCTCCTGGGGAAGCGGAAGTCGGGGGTCAGGCCTTGGGCTGGATCAGCTTCAGGCCCTTGAAGTAGTCGCGGTGGAAGGCCGCGTCGAAGGTGATCAGGGCATCGCATTGCAGCAGCGCGTGGGCACCGACCAGGAAGTCGGCGATCGCGCGCGGTTCGCCGCCGCGCTGGCGCTGTCGGCGCTGCATCTCGCCGGCGCGCAGGGCGGACTTGGATTCCAGCGGGCTGTAGTGCACGCCCATTTCCTCCAGCGCGGCCAGTGCGTCGGCGCCGTTGCGCAGGGTGGCCGACACCGCCGCGAGCGAGGCATCGCAGACCACCACCCGGCCGCCGGCCAGGGCCTGGCGCAGGCAGGTCTCGGCGGCATCGGCGCGCGGGCCGTCCACCAGCAGTTCGACCAGCACGGGGGCGTCGACGGCGATCATCGGCTCAGGCCTTGCCGTCGCCGGCGTCCAGCGCGAACTTGCCGCGCACCCGCGAAATGGCGTCGTCCACGTGCTTGCTCAGCACGATGCGGCTGCCGTCCAGCTCGACCTTGAGCACGCTGCCCTTGGTCAGGCCCAGCGCGTCGCGCACCGCCTTGGGCAGGGTGATCTGCCCGCGTTCCGCCACGGTGGCTTCCATGCGGCACCTCCACGCGCGAGAAAGTATGCATGAATTATACATACTTTTCGGCGCGTACCAACGGTACCGCGGAACGCCCGCCGCCACGGAACCGACATCGCCCCGGGGGTAGACTCGGGCATTCCCCGCCGCGGAGCGCCCCATGGCCGACAGCTTCTCCACCCGCGACCACCTGCAGGTCGATGGCACCACCTACACCTACGCGAGCCTGGCCAAATTGGGCCGGCAGTTCGACATCGCCCGCCTGCCCTACTCGCTGAAGATCCTGCTGGAGAACCTGCTGCGCCACGAAGACGGCGGGATCACCGTCGGTGCCGACCACATCCGCGCGGTCGCGACCTGGGACCCGGCCGCCGAACCCGCCACCGAGATCGCCTTCATGCCGGCGCGGGTGGTCCTGCAGGATTTCACCGGCGTGCCCTGCGTGGTCGACCTGGCGGCGATGCGCGATGCGGTGGTCGCGCTGGGCGGGCAACCCGGGCAGATCAATCCGCAGATCCCGTCGGAGCTGGTGATCGACCATTCGATCCAGGTCGACGTGTTCGGGCGGCCGGACGCGCTGGACCTCAACGGCCGCATCGAGTTCCAGCGCAATGCCGAGCGCTATGCCTTCCTGCGCTGGGGCCAGCAGGCGTTCGACAACTTCAAGGTGGTGCCGCCGAACACCGGCATCGTCCACCAGGTGAACCTGGAGCACCTCGCGCGGGTGGTGGTCGACCGTGAGGTCAATGGCGAACGCTGGGCCTTCCCCGACACCGTGTTCGGCACCGACAGCCACACCACCATGATCAACGGCATCGGCGTGCTCGGCTGGGGCGTGGGCGGGATCGAGGCCGAGGCGGCGATGCTGGGCCAGCCCAGTTCGATGCTGATCCCGCAGGTGGTCGGCTTCGAGCTGACCGGCAGGCTGCCCGAAGGCAGCACCGCCACCGACCTGGTGCTGACCGTCACCCAGATGCTCCGCCAGCATGGCGTGGTCGGCAAGTTCGTGGAGTTCTTCGGCGACGGCCTGCAACACCTGCCGCTGGCCGACCGCGCGACCATCGGCAACATGGCACCCGAATACGGCGCCACCTGCGGCATGTTCCCGATCGATGCCGAATCGCTGGCCTACCTGCGGCTCTCCGGGCGCAGCGAGGCGCAGGTCGCGCTGGTCGAGGCCTACGCCAAGGCGCAGGGCCTGTGGCATGCGCCCGGCAGCCCGGCAGCCCGCTACAGCAGCACCCTGCACCTCGACATGGCCAGCGTGCGGCCCTCGCTGGCCGGTCCCAAGCGCCCGCAGGACCGCGTCCTGCTGGAGGACGTGCAGCACAACTTCCTGCAGGCGCTGGGCAGCCTGGCCGCGCATCGCAGGCCGCGCACGCATGCGGCGGTGGAGGAACTGAAGGCCGAAGGCGGCGCGCAGCCGCAGGCCGACCACCTGGCCGCGCGGCCGGTGTCGCGGATCCGCATCCGCGACGTCGATGCCGAACTCACCGACGGCTCGGTGGTGATCGCCGCGATCACCTCCTGCACCAACACCTCCAACCCGGCGGTGATGCTGGGCGCCGGCCTGCTGGCCCGCAACGCGGTGGCCAAGGGCCTGAAGCCCGCGCCATGGGTGAAGACCTCGCTGGGGCCGGGCTCGCGGGTGGTCACCGACTACCTGCGCGATGCCGGCGTGCTCGACGACCTGGAGGCGCTCGGCTTCTACGTCGTCGGCTACGGCTGCACCACCTGCATCGGCAATTCCGGACCGTTGCCCGACGAGGTCAGCGCCGGCATCGCCGAGAACGACCTGGTGGTGGCCTCGGTGCTGTCAGGCAACCGCAATTTCGAGGGTCGCGTGCATCCCGAGGTGAAGGCGAACTACCTTGCCTCGCCGCCGCTGGTGGTCGCCTACGCGATCGCCGGCACCGTCGACATCGACCTCACCCGCGACCCGCTGGGCCACGCGCCCGATGGCAGCCTGGTGTACCTGCGCGACATCTGGCCGAGCAGCAAGGAGATCGGCGACGCGATCGCCGCCACCGTCGGTCCGACGCTGTTCGCGCAGGCCTATGCCGACGTGTTCGCCGGCGACAGCCGCTGGGCCGCGATGGCCGCGCCGGAGGGCCAGGCCTACGCCTGGGATCCGGCCTCGACCTACATCAAGCATCCGCCCTACTTCGCCGGCATGACCATGGCCGTGGGCCGCATCGACGACATCGCCGGCGCGCGCGTGCTGGGCCTGTTCGGCGATTCGATCACCACCGACCACATCAGCCCCGCCGGCAACATCAAGGCCGATTCGCCGGCCGGCCGCTACCTGCAGGCGCGCGGCGTGCAGCCCGCCGACTTCAACAGCTACGGCAGCCGCCGCGGCAACGACGACGTCATGGTCCGCGGCACCTTCGCCAACATCCGCATCCGCAACCGGATGCTCGACGGCGAGGAAGGCGGCAACACCCTGTACCTGGGCAGCGAGCCGCCGGAGAAGTTGGCGATCTACGACGCCGCGATGCGCTACCAGGCCGACGGCACGCCGCTGGTGGTGATCGCCGGCAAGGAATACGGCACCGGCTCCAGTCGCGACTGGGCGGCCAAGGGCACCCTGCTGTTGGGCGTGAAGGCGGTGATCGCGGAAAGCTTCGAGCGCATCCACCGCGCGAACCTGGTCGGCATGGGCGTGCTGCCGTTGCGGTTCCGCGACGGCCAGAGCGCCGCGTCGCTGGGCCTCGACGGCCGCGAGACCTATGCCATCACCGGGCTCGCCGATGGCGACGCCAAGACCGCCACCGTGACCGCGACCCGCGCGGATGGCAGCACGCGCAGCTTCGAGGTCGACGTCCTGCTGCTGACGCCGAAGGAAGTGGCGTACATGCGCCACGGCGGCCTGTTGCAGTACGTGCTGCGCCAGCTGGCCGGCGCACCGGCCTAAGCCGCGGGCGCCGCCGCCTCAATCCGCGTCGCGCGGGACCACCCGCGCGAAGTGATTCACCCGCGTCATCGGTTTGCCATCGTCGCCGTAGTTGGCCCCGGTTTCGGTCATGGCGTCGCCGGACGCGTCCAGCGTGTAGATGCGGGTCGACCCCGGCACGCCGGCGCGCGAGAGCTGCATCACCAGCACGTCGGGGCGCGGCATCGTGGTGGAGGCGGTGTCGGCCTCCAGGTTGCCCTGCACCGCCACCGGCACGCCGTCCAATGCGCTGACGCTGGCCGCGGACATCCGCATGCCATCCGGCCCCACGACCTCGACCAGGGTGGACAGGCGCCCGTCCGGCGCCGGTGCAAACCGGATGTGGACGCTGCGCGGGCGCGCCTCCGGCGGCATCGGCAGCCGTGCGACATCGACCGCCCACGTGCCGTACAACGGCGACGGCATCGGTTCGCCCGCCTGTGCCAGCCCCGCCATCGCCCACAACGCCACTGCCCCGATCCACCGGCTGGCCCGCATCGCGCATTCCTCATGTGTCCAAACAGGCCTGCGAGTGAAGCGCATGCCGTGCGCGCTGTCGATGCGGCCGGCGCTTGGTCACGCCGGTAGGGTGTTCGTCCCTGGTGGCATCAAAAAAGGGGCCCAAAAAAGGGGCCAGAGTCAATTTCCCATGGTGATGCTGCCCGATCCCGAAATATGCAGAGGGAAATTAACTCTGGCCCCTTTTTCTCCCAGACCCAGGCGGCTGTGGTGACTCATATCCCCGATGGCGTCCAACTGGCGTTGAGCAGCTTCCAGTCACCGTCCTGCAGGCGCCAGCCGGTTTCGACTTGGTAGACCTGTCCCTGTTCCGGCAGCAGGCCGCCGGAGCCGCCGGTCGCCAGCACGCTGAAGCGGGCGATCGCCTCGCCTTCGCCCCGCAGTTCCACGGTGACCGGTCCCAACCGGGCGCCGACTTCGCGATGGCGCAGGAACACCCCGGCGGCGAGTTGCTTCGCGCCACGACGATCGAGGCCGTCGTTGCCGATGAAGTCCTCCGCCAGCAGGTCGGCCACCGCACCGGCATCGCGGGCATCGATGGCTTGCTGCAACACCTCGAGCTGCGCGCGTACGGCCTGCTCCGGATCGCCGCGCGAGCAGCCCGCCAGCACCAGCAACAGGGCCATGCACACGAGCCTGCCGATGCGCTGGAACCCGCGGATTTGCTGCATTGCGGCATGTCTCTTTGACGCAGCGGATCGCCTTGTCAGTCATTGGAGCCTATGCTCAAATCGGGTGCAATCCATACGCCGCCGCATCCGGGCGGCGCCACGCACGCAGGGGAATCGCGCATGAGTTCTGAACGTCCTTGGTTGGCCCACTACCCCGCCGGCGTGCCTGCCGAGATCGACCTCAACGAGTTCTCCGCCATCCCCGACGTGTTCGATGCCGCGCTGGCCAAGTTCGCGGGCAAAACCGCGTTCTCGAACATGGGCAAGTCGATCACCTATACCGACCTCGACCGCATGAGCCGCGACTTCGCCGGCTACCTGCTGGGCGAGCTCAAGCTCAAGAAGGGCGATCGCGTCGCGATCATGATGCCCAACTGCCTGCAGTACCCGATCGCGATCATGGGCGTCCTGCGCGCCGGCCTGACCGTGGTCAACACCAACCCGATGTACACCGCCCGCGAGCTCAAGCACCAGCTGGCGGACTCCGGCGCCAGCGTGCTGCTGGTGATGGACAACTTCGGCAACGTGGCGCAGGACGTGCTGGCGCAGATGCCGGGCGTGCGCGCGATCACCACCGGGCTGGGAGACCTGCTCGGCTTCCCCAAGGGCGCGATCGTCAACTTCGTGCTGAAGCACCTGAAGAAGATGGTGCCCGACTACGACATCCCGGGCGCGGTGCGTTTCCGCGACACCCTGACCCTGGGCCGCATGCACACCCTGCCGAAGGTCGCCATCGGCCCCGAGGACCTCGCCTTCCTGCAGTACACCGGCGGCACCACGGGTGTTTCCAAGGGCGCGATGCTGACCCACCGGAACCTGATCGCCAACATGCAGCAGGCGGCGGCGTGGGTGGGCGGCAATGCGAAGATGGGCGAGGAACTCATCGTCACCGCGCTGCCGCTGTACCACATCTTCGCGCTGACGGCGAACTGCCTGGTGTTCATGAAGTTCGGCGCGCACAACCACCTGATCACCAACCCGCGCGACATGCCCGGCTTCGTGAAGGAACTGAAGTCGGTGCCGTTCACCGCGATCACCGGCGTCAACACGTTGTTCAACGGCCTGCTCAACACCCCCGGTTTCGACCAGGTGGACTTCTCGAAGCTGCACCTCACCCTGGGCGGCGGCATGGCGGTGCAGCGCGCCGTGGCCGAGCGCTGGAAGCAGGTGACCGGTTGCACCCTGGCCGAGGCCTACGGCCTGACCGAGACCTCGCCTGCGGTGTGCATCAACCCGCTGGACCTGCGCGAGTACAACGGCTCGATCGGCCTGCCGGTGCCCTCCACCGAGGTCTGCATCAAGGACGATGACGGCCGCCAGCTCGCGATCGGCGACGTCGGCGAACTGTGCGTGCGCGGGCCGCAGGTGATGCGCGGCTACTGGCAGCGCCCCGAGGAGACCGCCAAGGTCATCGATGCCGATGGTTGGCTGCACACCGGCGACATGGCGCGCGTGGACGCGCAGGGGTACTTCTACATCGTCGACCGCAAGAAGGACATGATCCTGGTGTCCGGCTTCAACGTGTACCCGAACGAGGTCGAGGACGTGATCGCGATGATGCCGGGCGTGCTCGAAGTGGCCGCGATCGGCGTCCCCGACGACAAGTCCGGCGAGGCGGTGAAGGTGTTCGTGGTCAAGAAGGACCCGGCGCTCTCCGCCGATGCGATCAAGGCCTTCTGCCGCGAGAACATGACCGGCTACAAGCAACCCAAGCACGTGGAGTTCCGCGACGAACTGCCGAAGAGCAATGTCGGCAAGATCCTGCGCAAGGAACTGCGGGACCCGCCGAAGGCGGCGTGAGCACGACGTGAGCGCGCCGTGAGGGCCGCGTGACCCAAGGCGCCGGGCGCGGGATGGACCGCTCCCGGCGCCTTGCGCTTTGGGCGTTTTGGGCGCATACAGGCCCGCACGGGTCCTTGTCCCCTGTCCTTTGACCGCCGGCAGGCCCGGGCCGGCGGCTATCGCCCGGAGCGCTGCCATGGTCACCATCGAGAAACTGTCCCCCGTCCCCCGCTATACCACCCTGCGCGTCACCGAGAACGCGGACGCCAGCGTGCACTGGTGCCACATGCACGCCGACCTGGCGCGTGCGCCGGGGCGTGCCTGCTTCAAGCCGGCGCTGGTCAACGAAATCCTGCAGTACCAGTGGAGCCTCGCCGACCGCCTGCGCCGCGAGCGCAGCAACGGCGACGATCCCCTGCGCCACGTGGTGCTGGCCTCCGACTGCGATGCCTTCAACCTGGGTGGCGACCTCGAGTACTTCTGCGATGCGATCCGTCGCCAGGACCGCCATGCGCTGCTGACCTACGCACGCCAGTGCGTGCGCGGCGTGCACGCCTTCCACACCGGGCTGGATGCCGGCGCGCACAGCATCGCACTGGTCCAGGGCGATGCGCTGGGCGGCGGTTTCGAGGCCGCGCTGAGCTGCCACACCATCGTGGCCGAGGAAGGCGTCGGCATGGGCTTGCCCGAGGTGTTGTTCGACCTGTTCCCGGGGATGGGCGCCTACTCCTTCCTGTGCAAGCGCATCCCGCCGCACCAAGCCGAGAAAATGATGCTCAGCGGCGACGTCTACGCCAGCGAGGACCTGTACAAGATGGGCCTGGTGGACGTCCTGGCCCCGCGCGGCCAGGGCCAGCAGGCGGTCGACGAGGTGATCCGCGCCAATCGTCGCATTCCGCACGCCCGCACAGCCATGCACCGCGTGCGCGCGATGTCGCAGCCGGTGACCTTGGAAGAGATGATGGGCATCACCGAGGTCTGGGTGGACACTGCGATGCAGCTGGGCGAGAAGCCCCTGCGCACGATGGAGCGCCTGGTCCGCGCCCAGTACAAGCGTCACGCCGAGCCGAACGCCGCGACCGCCTGACCCGGCTCAGTTG
>JAFLEC010000010.1 GCA_017302095.1 Lysobacterales bacterium
GAGGCAAGGCAAGCGATCGGAAGGCGGTCGAGACCCGAACAGAAAAGGGCCGCTTTCGCGGCCCTAAGTGTTTGAATCCATGGCGCCCGAAGTTGGACTCGAACCAACGACCCCCTGATTAACAGTCCGGTCTAGTTAGCTTTCAATTCAAGGGCTTAAGCGCCGGATTTGTCCCACCGGCGATTTTGCAAGTCCTTGACCGTGTTGACCTTGGCCGCATTTTTTCCCACCGGCTTCGCCGCCGGAACCACGCTCAGCTCGTGGTTGTAGTGGTCGGTCTGCTTCGGATCCTTGTGGCCCGCTCCCTCGTTCTTGCCCGCGCGCCCGCCGCCGGTATCGGTGATGCCACGGTGCTTGAGTCCGTGCATCGTGAACCGCTCATCGTCGGTGATGACGCCGGCCTCAACAGCGGCATCCATCAGCCGCTGCCAGGACGTCTTCAGGCCGGAGCGGCCCAACTGCTGGCCGGATTGGTTGACCAGGAGGAACCGGTGCTCGGGTCGCAGGATCGAAGGGGCGCGCTTGCGCTTCCAGATCTTCGACCGGACCTCCACGAGCCGATCCCAGGCCACGCGGAGCTCGTCATTCCACTCCGTGACGTTGTCCAGGCTGCCCTTCGCGCGATCGCACAGGATCCCGTCGTCAAGTTCGTGCGCGTCGGTCAGGGTGTGCACCTCGACGCCGCGCAGGCGACACCCGTGCGCGATCACCATCGCTGGCGCCATGTATGGCGGGATGCTGCCCTTGGAGTGCGGCGTGAGCGCGCCGCGCTCGACCGCGAACGCATGCACCAGCGCGAACACGTCGCGGGACGGCATCTTGTACTGCTTCCGCTCCTTGGCCTGTTCGATGCCCTGCGCGGGGTTGGTGGTGCACTTCCCACGCCGAATGCCCCAGGCGAACAGGCGGCGCAGATACCGCAGCACATGGTTGGCTGTCGAGGGCCGGGGCGGCACGGGCTCCGGCTCGGCCTCCCAGCCTTCGGCGATGCGATCGATCAAACGCTGCATCGCCGGCGGATCGATCCGATCGACCTCGACCTCACCAAGCTTCGTTCCGTTCTTCAGCACATAGTCGCAAGCCAGGTCGCCGTGGTGGGTGTAGTCGGACCGGGTGTCCTTCGCCAGCCCTTTGAAGCGTCCTGACTTCAGGAACTCACCATGCACGTAGCGCAAGGTGCCTCGGGCCGGCCCGCCCTTGCGCTGCTCGGCGAAGCGGTGCAGATCGGACAGCAGCGCATTGCGCCGCGCAACGGTCTTCTTCCGAAGCTTGCCGGTGATCGGATCCGGCACCCGCACGCACCAGCGGCCCTTCTCGAAATACAGGCCTGCCGGCAAGGCATCCTGGTCGATGTGCTTGGGGATGTCCGGGTTGAACTTTCGCTTGCGTCCGCGTCCCATGGTCAGATCAGCTCGCTCACCGGTGGCGGGGCAGAGTCGTTGCCGGCCGGGTTTCCGCCCCGTACCGCGCGCTCAACGGCGTCCAGGGTCGTCCAGATCCCGCCCTCGCCGTCGTACTTGTACCGGATTCCGTTGTCGTCCGCCCACCGGGCCACGGTCGCCAGCCGGGGCTTCTTGCCCGGCCGGCACATCTCCTGCAGGTCCTCGAACTGGAGAATGCGATCGCCGATCATTGCCGCTGCTCCTTGGCCGCGAGCTCAGGCTGCAGCCAGTCGGGCGGGACGGCGCGGTGGAAGCGACATGTGGGCCAGTAGCGACGGGCCTTGGCCATGACCGAGACGCGCGCGAACCGCGCGCCCTGACCATGGGTGGCCGGCCGGGTGCGTACCTCGCCGTCGACGCGCCACTGATTCACCGTCGCGGTGCTGACGCCGGCGAGCCGGGCCGCAGCGGCCAGGTTGATCCAAGAGGAGGACAGGGTCGGCACGGGCTTCGCCTTGCGCCTGGCGGCGCGCTTCAGGCGCTGCAGCATGGGCGCGGTGATGTACAGCCGTCGGCGGTCCCAGTCGGTGCGGGTGACCCGGATCGTGCCGTCCTTGATCCGCTCGCGCACCCAGGCGACGGGGCGACGCGTGGCCTCGGCGGCCTGCTCGAGGGTGTAGCCATTCCGGGACTGCATCCGCTTGGCGACGGCGTTGACGGTGTCGTGGGGGATGGCGCCGGTGCCGCGCCAGTTCACGCCCTCCAGTAGCTTGCGCAGGGCGGCGACGGACACCTTGAGCCTAGTGGCGGCCTGCGCCTCGGTGAAGCCGATCTCCTTTCGAAGGTCGGCGAGCTGCTGGCGCAGCACCTGCCGCTTCCCGTCGAGCGTGCGTGCGCGCACGCGACCCGCGGCAACGAATCCACTGATCTCGCGCTGGGTGAACCCGTACCAGTGGCGGGCCATGGGAAGCGAGATCCAACTGCGATCGCCGTTGCCGCTCGGCTGGCGGCGGGCGATCCAGCGGGTGCCGTCGGTCCGGGTGATGCGATAGTGCCGGCCGATCCGAGTCGCCCGGAGCGCTCCGGACCGGATGGCCGCCTGCACCTGGTCGAGGCGGCATCCCGCCTGCGTGGCCAGCTCGGCGATGGTGAGGCCGCCATGCAGCTTCAGGGTGAGATGGCGCTTGGCGCCATGCGCCAGCGGCGGGTAGCGGCGGCAGTACTCCTCGAACGTGCGCGGCGCGCCCTCGGCACCCCAGATGGTGCTGCACGTGCTGCAGCTGGCCGGGTGCCTGCGTTCCTGCCAGAGCGCGTAGGTGGTCTTCAGGTTGTCGCGCAGAGGCTTGCCGTGCCATGGCATGGGGCGGCCGGCTCGGCGATCGGCGATGAGCCGCCGCGCCACCTTCGGATCCACGTACCAGGTTCCGAACTTCGTGGAGTGCACGCCAGGCCGTGCCGGGTTGCAGCGAATCGCCGTGGGGACGTAGCCAGCCGCGGCGAACTCGGGCAGCTTGGAGTCGCTGCTGATCCCGAGCGGCACGCGCAGCGTGGCCAGCGGCACGTACCCGGGCGGCGCGATCGCGCGACCCTGCTTCCAGCGCTCCCACTCGGCGTGGGAGATGACAATCAGGCGGCCGAGACGAACCGTCTTCAGGCCGCCGCGTGCGCGGATCGCGTTGCGCACGATCTCGATCGAACCGATCTCCGCGGCCGCCTGCGCGACGGTGATCCCGCCGATGACATCGGTGGTCTGCAGGCCCAGCTTGTTCATGCGGCCCTGTACCGCCTGCACGTCCCGGCGCGCGCGATTGTCGCCGGTCACTGCGCGTAGCCGGGCGGTCAGGGCCGCAGCGATCGCGGCTTTGTCCATGCGCCCGACCAGGCTGGCCAGGATCTCGTCCTCGGGCGGAAGCCACCGGTAGTGGCCGCGGCCGGCGCGCACTGGCGCCGGCCATTCGTCCGCTCGCGGTGCACGGCCGTTCCAGCGGGAGAACAGGTCGACGAACGTTGCCCCGGCGTGTGCCCCTGCGCTCGCGCGGCCGTGGCTGTGTACGCGGCGCACAACCTCGACCGGCTGCCCGACCACCGCGGCCAGGTAGGCGCGCGGCACACCGGCGCCGGCAGTGGCCACGAAGTGCTGCCAGCTCACCTGCATTCCAGCTCGTCCTCCAGCGCCCGGCGGCCCGACATGGCCTGCTGCGGGGAGATGCCGGCGACGGTGGCCAGCAAGCCCACCACTGGATCGGTGAGCGCCTGCAGGCGCAGCGTGGGGATGTCGCGCATGGCCCGATCCCACTGGCTGAAGGTCGCCGGCAGCGCCGGACGGATCTTCGGCGCCTGCATGGCCACCTGGCGCATCGCCTCGGCCATCGGCATGCGGACGCGCTCCACGCCGCGGCGGCTGAAGCAGAAGAACTCGCCCGGGCCCAGCGCGGCCAGGTCGCCGAACTCGATCTTCGACGAGCGGAACTGGGGCGCCAGCGCGGCCCAGGCGGCGGGATCTTCCTGGCACCCGATGAGGCTGAGGTTCTTGTTGGCGAAGATGTGCCGGTGCAGCGAGCCGGTGAAGCTGGTTGCGGTCATGAACAGATCCAGTGCCCGCTTGCGGCCGCGCTGGGCGATCTCGTTCACCAGGTCCGAGGCCGTGCCGATGTCGTTCTTGCGCTTGCGGCTGGCGCTGAACACCTGGCCTTCGTCGAGCATCACGAACAGCGGTTTGCGGTGCGTGTCCGCGGCCTCGAGGATCACCCGCCCGAACGGGATGAACTCGGTGGCGTCCTTGGCGGCGACCACCACGATCTTGCGTTCGCGGCGCTCGAGGATGGCTTCCAATTCCTCCGGCGACACCGCCGCGCCGTACATGGATTCGATCTCGCTCTCGGGGTCGACCAGCACGCTGAGCCAGCCCTGGTCGGCGAGTTGCTCGGCAATGTACAGGCCGGCGTTGGTCTTGCCGACGCCGCTGGGCCCCACCGCGACGATGCGCAAGCCGGTCGTGGCGTAGTCCTCCAGGTCGACCAGCTGGCCGCCGAGATCGAGGTACGCCTCGACCAACTCCGTGCGCTGGATGACGCTGCGGCCGCCGGTGGCGGGCTGGGTTTTGCGGTCAACGGCCATGGTCGGCCTCCTTTGCGGTCAGCACGACGTCCTTCAGGCGCAGGACCTGCGCCGGCGACAGGGCGTACACCACGGAAAAGTCATCGATCACCTGGGCGGTGATCCGCTCGAGCACACCGTCGCGGCGCGCCTTGGCCAGCAGCTTGCGCAGGCTGGTCCAGTCGGCGCCGCCGGCGGCCGCAGGCAGTGACTGCGTTTCGGCGTGCAGCTGCTCCATCGTGTGCAGATGGGAGTCGTCGCCGCCGTCCGCCGCCAGGCGTTCGTTGAGCAGCGCGAGCAACTGCGTCGCCGGCATGTAGCCGTGCACGCGACGAATCAGCGCCTTCTCGGCGGCGGTGAACTCGCGCGGCCCCCCGGAGGCCTGCGCCTGCGCAGGCACCGGCCCCAGACGCTTCGCCGCCGGGTGCTTGCGGCAATCGCCGCAGACGCCGCGGACGAGGTCATCCGCGGGGCTCGACGGATCGAGCAGGCAGGTGCAAAGCCGGCACTTGGTGCTGGGCTGTGCGTTCATGACTTGATCCTCTTGAAGGTGAGGGCCCAGACCCACGGGTTGGCGTCCCAACTGGCCTGGCCGTTGATCGAGGCCCACAAGTCCATGAAGTGGTGCCTGGCAAACGGCCCCGGCGTCGAGGCGCCTTCCGCGACAGCGTCCGCCTCGCTGATCGCCTGCAGCCGCTCCACGCGCACGTCGGTGATTTCCAGCTCCAGCCGGCAGGCCCAGCGGGGCATGTGGATGCTAGGCCGCCACTGTTTCCAGTAGCGGTTCAAAAAATCGTTGTAGTAGTCCTCGACATAGTCCTCGTCCGGACGAGGCTCCCGACACCTCGGGAGGCCGCTATCGTCGTCCGCGGCTCGCGTATACGAGATCCGGCTGTCGTCGGCCTGATAGTGGATGTTGACCGACTGCACCTCGGGCGCTTCGGTGGACCAGCTTCCTCCGCGATAGCCCCAAGTTTCTCGCACCCACAGGCGGTCGCCGGGCTGGCCATAGGGGCAGCGAACGTACATCGGGTCGCTGGGGTTGCCGAAGCCGGCCCAGGTCGAGCCCTCGGATGCAGGGTAACCGAGGCTCGATTTCAGGCCGCAGAACTGAGCGGCCGGCGGGTTCTTCACCACCCGCCGCGTCTGTGTCTTGTGGCCTTCGAGGATGGCGCGAACCATCGCGCCAGAGAACAAGATCGGGCGCTCACGCATGCCGCGCCACCTCGAGGCGCTGGGCCTCGGCCAGGTAGTGGTCAGCGCGACGCTGGCGCTGCTCCTGGGTCTCCAGCGGATTGGCGAGCGCGGCTTCGGCGGCGGCGCGATAGTCGGCCGCGGTTGGCGGCCGATCGAGGATGATGTCGAGCTGGCTGCGGTCAGAGCGCATCGGCGGCCTTCTTTCGCGGCTTGGCCGACGACATCGGACACGCGAAGTTGTGCTGCTCCGGTTCGTTGTCAGCAACGAACAGGATTCCGCTGAGCATGAATCGGCGCAGGTTCGGATCGATCCGCTTGCGGCGTGGCTTCCGGAACAGGGCCGCCCCAGAATCGCTATCCGCCACCAGTGCATCGCGCATGGAAATGAAGTCTCGGTCCAGCAGCTTGACGACCACGCGCGCCGGCCCCAGTCGTGGTGCCGCGCCGAGGTGGCGCAGGCATTCGTGCATGGCTCTTGTTGCAAGGAACAACATCTGCCACCGCAGACCGCAGCGTTCGGCGCTGCCACCCACGCGCATCGAGATGGACCTCAAGCCGGCGTCATCGATGCGCTCCACGAATGGGTGGATCGGATTGCGAGCTGCTTCATCCGTTGTAGTGGGAGCGTCCAAAGGAAGGGCGCGGGCAAGCGAGCAGAGCCTGTCGATCTCGTCCTTGGTGATCCCGACATGCCCTACCACGGGCGCCATCTCGGCGTTGCTCCAGCGGTCGGCCAGCTTCTGGGCCAATGCCAGAAGCTCGCGGGTGCGTTCGTCGGCCGCCGTCATGCCGGTTCCTCCTGCTCGGCCTCGGGATCAGGCGGCATGGCATGCCAGGCGTCGGCGTACGCGGCGGTGCTGGACACGATGACGCACTCGGGATGTGGCGCGTCTTCGGGCTTATAGCCGATCACCTTTTCAGCGGTGTCGTTGTTCCAGAGCAGCACGTCGGTGTTGACCGGACACGTCCCAATCGGCCGCCACCCGCCAGAAGGCCCTAGCGGAGCAGCGGCGAGCATGGCGCGGTAGATCAGTTCAGCCCGCGCCGCCTTGGGCATGGGACACGTCATGTCCAGCAACTCGTCCGGTATGCCGGCCGGGCTTTCACCTGATGCTTCGTAGTGCTGGCGCACGGTCCACTTAGGGCCGCTACATTCCAGCGCCATAACGGCGACGCGACCGGCCGAGATCATTTCCTTAGTCGGCTCCGGCACCGCGCCCGCTTGCTGGGTGGACTGCATCAATGCCGCTTCCAGGTCGTCGGCACACTCGTGCTTGCCGTCGGCCTTCATGTCCAGGCGATCGGCACGCGCGAAGTCGTCTACGCTAGCGTTCTCGTGCGCGCGTGCTTCGCGCGCGTTTCGACGCAGCTCTGCGGCTTCGCATTTCCACAGCGCTGGCAGCGCGGCGGCGGCGGCTGACGCCGGAGCGATCCCCTCTCCGCGGTTCCAGAGGAAACAGCAGAAGTTCGCTACGTCGCGGGGGTCGCCCTTCTCCACGTGTCCGCGCAGCAGATCGGACAGATGCGACTGGATGCCCGGCTCCTCCCATCCGCCGCGGCCCTTGGCGCGTGCATCGGCGAGCTTCGATTTCATGGCTGCCGCGAAGCGGTCCACGGCTACATCGTCGGGATGCAGCGCATCAATGCCCGTCGTGATCAGGGCATTCCTGCGGACCCATCCGTCGATCAGTTCCTGGCACCATTCCTGCGCCGCCTCGAGCGCGTCGAAAGACTCGGCTTCGCCCTCGCCCCAGGCCGCGACGTAACGGCTCTCCGGCGGTTCGTCAGCACGCAGCTCGATGTAGAACCCGTGGTCGGGTTCGCTCCATGCCGCAGCACCTTCCGGCTTCCAGCGGATCGGATGTGCGCGCACCGATTCGTGCGGCGCGGTCTTTGAGGTGGTAGCGGCGATCACCGGGCACCACCCTTCGTGACTTTCTTCGCCGCCGTCTTCTTGGTGACCTTGGCTGCCTTCTTGGCTGGGGCCTTCTTGGCCGGGGACTTCTTCGGGGTGTCGGCGGCCTTGCCCCCGCGCGGCTTGGTCGCGGTCGTCGCCTGCGCGGACGTCACGGGCTTCCCGAGGGTGTAGCCGTCGCCGCGCAGCGGCTTCGGGAGCCAGCCCTTGCCGGCCAGCTGCTTGGCGGTCTCGGCCATGGCGGCATCCCGCTTCTTGGCCAGCAGGACATCGCCGGTCGGCTTGCCAGCCACTTCGGTGACCGCCTCGGCCAGCAGCGCCTTGGGCACCAGGTCTATGAAGGTGTCGGCCGTCGGCTCCCACCAGGTGGCCATGTTGACGCCGAAGCGCGCGGCCAGGACCTTGCCGTGTTGCTGCGCCACCGGAAGCGAGAGGGCGACCAGTAGCGCGAGGAGCTCATGCCGCTGGTCCTGGCTCAGCTTGTCCAGCCACGGGACCAGGTCGGCGCCATTCTTCGGGATCGTCGGCAGCCACTTCTCCGCGCGCCGCTCCAGCGCCGTGCGTGCCGGGGCCTTCTTGATTTCGCCGAACTTGCCGCCGGCGTCGGCCAGGTGCTGATTGGTGGCATTGACCGACAGCAGGCTGGACGCGCGACCAGGCAGCAATTCGCACAGCAGCACCTGCAGGAGCAGGGTCATGGCGTCGGAAGGCCGTGCGGCGATGTGCTCGCGGATGGCAGCGGCCCGCTGCATCTCCAGCCGCGCGAGCATGTCCTGGCTCAGGGTGGGCTTCTTGGGCCCGGCGTCCTTGCCGCCTTGCACCTTGCCGCCACTGAGCTTCTGGCCCGGCTTCAGGCGGCCGCGGTCGATCTGCAGGCCGCGGTGCTGATCGATGTAGATCAGAACGCCGGTCTTGGCCTTGGCATCAGCACTCCATTCCTCCCGCGCGGCCTCCAGCTGATCGCGCTCGCCCCGCAGGTCATCGGCTTCCGCCTCGAGCGCCTGGTAGGTATCCCCGTCCTCGTCTTCGTCGTCGTGCTGCAGCTGGCGGATCTCCTGCAGCCGCTTCTCGATCGCGGCCATCCGCTTCTTCTCGGCGGGGCTCAGCTCCTTGCGCTTGGAGTGGTAGGGGCCATGGCCGTAGCGCGACTGTCCGCTGTAGTCGAGTTCCAGATGCGTCTCGACCCATGCCCAGCCCGCGGCGCGCTCGGCCTCGGCAATGGCCGCGAGGCGATCGCCGGCCAGCTTCTCCAGCAGCTTCGCGTCGCTGAAGTAGACCGCCGGCGAGAACATGTCTCGGCGAATGCCGCCGCCGGCGGCCTCGTAGCGCTCGACGCCGACGAACTTGGCCAGCGGGTTGTCCGGACCGATCTCCCGGGCGGTGATGCGCTCGCGGATCCTGTGGGGCTGGCGCTGCCAGTCGTGCTCGACCTTGGCGCCCTTCTGGCCGAACCAGGCGCGCCGCTGGGCGTCGTGGTCGTCGGTCAATGCCAGCGCCTGCAGCTGGTCCAGCTTCATGTCGCCCTTCTCGTACAGCTCGAACAACTCGGGTGCGGCGTTGGCCAGCTTCAGGCGACCGACCACGACGGATTCGGCCACGCTGAAATGCGCGGCGATCTCGGCCGTGGACTGACCGGCCTCGACCATGCGATGGAAGGCGCGGAACTGGTCTGCTGGGTGCATGTCCTCGCGGATGACGTTCTCCGCCGTGCTGGCCGCCAGCGCGCTTGCCGCGGGGACCAGGCGGCACAGCACCGGGTAGTCGGCGGCGATCTCGCCGCGGCCCACGCCGAGCTGGAGCGCCAGCAAACGGGTTCCGCCGGCATCGACCAGGTAGTGGTCGGCATCGGTGCCCGGAGTTACCACGACGTTCTGCAACTGGCCGTGCACCTTGAGCGATTCCAGGGTGGCGGCGATGTGGGCGGGCGAGCGGCGCTTGCGGGAGTTGTCCGGTGACAGGCTCAGGCGGTTGAGCGGGACGGTGATGATGGTCTGTTCGGTCTGCATGGTTGGCGTCACTCCGTGTCGGTCTGGTTGACGGGGTTGAAGACGCCGGCGTCGCGGGCCGCCTTCTTGTAGGGGACGCACCGGATCGTCCCGACGTAGGACGTGCCGGTGAGGTCGACGTTGGTGAGGATCAGCGTGTCGACGGACACGCCCGGCGGCAGCGCGTGCGGGTCGTGGTGATCGAGGACCTTGGACAGGCCGTAGTGCCGCGCCAGGGCGACGGCGTTGCGGGTCTTGCCGCAGCCCTGCGGGCCATGGACGATGAGCGAACGGTTCACGCGTGCGCCCTCCGCTCGATGGTCCTGCGGGCGTGGACGTAGTTGCTGAAGCCGTGCTCCTGGGCGGCCACATCCAGCGCCTTGGCGTGCTGGATGCCGCGGTCCTTCTTGATCCTCTTCGCGGCGCGCTTGAGCCGGTCGATCGTGATGTTCTTCTGGGCGCAGGCGCTGCACTGGTCCTGGCTGACCCAGTGGCAGCCTCCCGAGCAGGCCTGCAGGTCGGTGCAGCCGCAGTCGCGGCAGCGGCGGGGTTCGTTCATCGGGTGCTCCTGATCGTGAGGTGCCTGCCCTGCAGGCGATGGGAGAAGTGCCGCGGGCGTGCCGCGGTCGGGATCCAGGGGAAGCGGCGCACAAGCCGCTGCCACAGCCGCCGGGTGGCGGCGTGCTGCAGGTGGCCGGCGTAGCTGGCCAGCACGGTGCGGATGTGGTCGAAGTCGGCCGGCGTGCCACGCAGGTCCTGGCCGCGCACGTGCGCGGCCTCCCACGCGGCCAGGGCTTCCTGCAGGTGCGCCACCACGCGGCGGCGCACGCGGGTGTGCGTGGGGTAGATGACGTAGCCTAGGAAGTCGAGGCCGTCCTCCAGCCGGCGCAGCTTGACCTCGTCCTTCAGGCGGAGATCCAGCGTCTCGGCCAAGAACGCCTCAATGCGCCGCCGCCATTCGACGAGCTGCGCCCGGTCATGGTGGAACAGCACGAAGTCGTCGACGTACCGCAGGTAGCGCGGCGCCTTGAGCTCGTGCTTGACGAACTGGTCGAGCGCGTCGAGGAAGACATTGGCGAAGAACTGGCTGGAGAGGTTGCCGATCGGCAGGCCGCACCGCCTGGGCGCATTGACCAGGCGCTTGTGCGCCGGCACCAGCTGCAACTGCTCGGGCGTGGCGCGCAGCCGCACGCCGGCCAGCAGGGCCGGGCCGCGCAGCAGTGCATGGGTGGCCATCTGGGCCTGCAGTGGAAGTCGCGCCCGCAGCAGGACCGGCTTCATCATCGCCCAGAGCTTGTCGCGCCGGATGCTGTTGAAGAAGTTGGCGATGTCCAGCTGCAGGTACCAGCCGCCGCCTTGCCCGGAGCGGACCTGGCGCACACAGGCCTGGGCGTACCGCACGGCTGCGTGGCTGCCCTTGCCGGCACGGTTGGCGTAGCTGTGGGCGATGAAGCGGGGCTCGTAGATCGCCTCGAGCTGCGGCACCAGCCAGTGATGCACGACCCGGTCCCGGAATGCGGGTGCGTGGATCTCCCGCGCCTTCGGTCGAGTGGCCACGAAACACGTGGACGGCGCGGGCGACCAGGTGCCGGCGTTGAGCTGTTCCTGCACGTACAGCAGGCCCGTAATGAAGTGGGCGTCGAAGCGCAGCTTGTCGAAGCTGGGTTGCTTGCCGCGTCGCGCGGCCTGGTAGGCATCGTAGAGAGGGCGCAGTTGCACACCCTCGGCACCCTGAGACTCACGGGCACGACGACACGCCAACCCGAACCCGCTGTTGTTGCGGTGGTTGTTGTTGACGTTGCCGTTGTTGAGGTTGACGTTGAACGCGGACGCCGCGGACCACGGCGTCTCCCCGCGCACTTGCGACCCGGCCACGCAGGCCCTGGTGGGATAGCGTGGCGTCGTCATGTGTTGGCCCTCGGACGGGCGGCGCGGGTACTCAGTCTCTCGCCACGCTGCGCGATGCCATCGGCTTGCGCATTCTGGGCGTTGGGGTGCTGCTCGATGCTGCGCTTCCAGCCGCCGGCCTGGCCGCCGAGGCTGTTGGTGGCCGTGGCCAGCCGCTCGAACTGAGCGAAGTCCCTGAAGGCGTGCACGAACTTGCACACCTGCAGGCGCTCCCTGAACCGATCGACGGCATCGACCAGTTCCTCGGCCCGGCGGAGGCGGTCGTCCTTCTTGCGCCACGTGCGCATGGCGCACGTGAGAACCTCGTCTGCACGGTCGCGCAGAAGGTCGCCCGTACGGTAGCGGTGGTAGCGCGGGAAGGTACGGACGATCTGCTCGACCTCCGCGCACAACTTGCGCGCGGCGTCGACGATCGGTGGCGGCTGGAAGCGCGATGCCATGGTCAGGCGACAGAGGTCAAATTACTGACGGGCACGACGACACGCCAACCCGAACCCGCTGTAGTCGCGGGGGCCGTAGCTGACGCCGCCGTAGCCGAGGGGGACGTAGAACGCGGACGCCGCGGACCACGGCGCGATCGTGCTGGTCCAGTACCAGTCGGTCAGCAGCAGGTGCGGGTAGAGGTTCGGATCGGCCGCGGGCTTGTGGAAGCGACGATCGATCACGTGGCGGTCGTAGACCGTATCCGGCGCCAGGTGCCAGTCGTCGTGGCCCAGGACGCGCAGTTCCTTCGCCGCCGCTTCCACGGCCGCCTGGTTCGCGTAGGCCTTGCCGTCGCGCGCCAGCGTGGTCGGATGCACCCAGATGCCCGACTCCGGGAAGATCAGGGCGACGTGGTCGGTCACCGTCTCGCGCGCGTCGACCTGATGGCCATCGGCCATGGCCTTCAACGGCTGGGCCGGGTCGCGGATGATGATCGAGGGCGCGCCGGTGGCGGCATGCGCGGCGGCGGCGGTGGCCGGGCCTTCGGTGACGTTGACGCGCTGGCCGTCCTGCACTGCGCGCAGGGCTTGGGCGATGGTGCCGCTGATCGGCAGGGCGCCGAGGATCGACAGCCCCGGGTCGCGCCGGGTGCCGGCGTGGATGTTCACGTCGCCGGCGACGTGGATGAAGAGGCTCGGTGGTGCCGCCTGGGCTTCGAGTGTCGCGGTTTCGGAATGGGTCATGACTGGCCTCCTTGGGCCTGGTTGAAGCGGCGGATGTGCTCCAGCAGCCCGGTCGGGCACTGGTGGTCGGGAAGGTCGTGGAGGGCGCGCTCGGTGCGCTCGAGCAGCTCGCGCGCCTTGCGCAGCTGCCGATTGGCGAGGCGAAGCCGGCGGGCGTAGTCTTTCGGCGCCGGGAGGGGCTTGACGCTCATTCGTCCTCGTCCAACGCCATGCGATCGAGTGCCTGGCGCCGGCGGCCCTTGGCCCGTTGCTCCCGATAGCGCTCCAGCTCGCGGTCCTGGAAGCCCTCGCCCACCGGCGAGGTCGGAAGGCGCTCGATTTGGCCACCGGCGGCGAGGAATGCCTCAAGGTCCGCCGCCAGGCGCTGCCGGGCAGGCTCGTTCCGGGTCAGTGCCGAGCCGGTGCTGGTCGGCAACTGGCGATCGCGCCATACCTGCAGGGCCGCCCAATCCTGGGCGGGCATCGCGTAGTTGATACCCAGGCTGGGAATCGTCCGGCTCACGGGAACACCACCGGCCAGAGGCGGCCGATCGCCAGCCCCACCACCAGGGCGGCACCGACGTCGACCATGGATTGCCGCTGGACCCGGCGCAGGAGGTCCTCGAAGGTCACCGGCTTGGCCGGCGTGTCCGGCAGGTCGCCCGGTTGCGGGTAGACCGGCAGCGGCGCCGCCTGGGGCGCCTGCGGTGGCGCCCATTCGGTGTCCTTGCCGATACCCGCGTTGCCTAGCTCAAGCACTTCCAGCCCGCGGTCAGTGCTCATGCCGCACCTGCCTGCTCGCGCGCGGCGCACTCGCCGGCGAGCCCGAAGTAGCCGGCACCGTCGACGTAGTCGTCGACATTGAGCGCGCCCGCCGTGGCGCGCGCGGCCTTCAGCTGCACCATGAACAGCCAGCCCTGCGTCTCGGTCAGCTGCAGCCCCGTGATCGCGTTGAAGGCGGTAACCGCGCGAGCCATGCTGCGTTCGGCGTCCAGGTCGCGCGTGGCGGCGCGATCGAGGATCGCCTGGCGCGCGTCCTGGAGGATCGTGATCGCCGTGGGTACTTGCTCGATCAGCGTGTAGCGCCGGCCTGCGGGGATCGCGTCGGGGTCGCCGCTGGCCGGGATGACGTTGATCGTCGCCGGGATCGCGTGCTTCGGACGGTCGTAGTGATAGGTGCGGGCCGGCTTACCTTCGCCATCGCGCACGCGCCTGACGCGCCAGCCGTCGGCGATCAGCGTGTGGTGGATTCGTCGCCGGCTGACGCTGGAGATCGCGTCTGCCTGGTTGTCGAAGAGGTGGAACGCGAGCTCGTCCAGCGTGACCGCGTGGAGGTCGCGCACGAAGGTGCGCACTGCCTTGACGGTGATGTGGCTCATGCGCGCACTGCCTTGGCCTGCTTCGAGGCCTTGAGCTGCTCAGCAGCCGCGACGCCCGCAGCGGTCAGTGTTGCGGTGCTGGGCGAGTCGGGATCGTCCAGGCGCGCGAGGCCTTCGCGCTCGAGCTGGTTCACCACGCGCTTGGTGAAGGCCTGGAACATCAGGGGCCGGCTGGTGGTGATGCTCCTGCCGCCGACGGCGATGAATCCCCCGGGCCCGCGCCGCAGCGTGCGCGTGGGAGTGTCGAGGGCGGCCAACAGCGCCGCCCGGATGGTGGGCGTGTGGGTCTGGGACTGCATGTCAGGCTCCGGGTCGGATGCCGGCGTTGGCCGGCTGGGATTCGTTTTGCGGACGGCAGGGCCAGGCGCGGCCGTTGCCGATCGGTGCGCGCCAGCGCTTGCGGAACTCGTGGTACCGCTCGGTGTTGTCCAGGGGCGACGGCACCGGCGTGTGCGGCGGGCAGTGGGCAATGGACAGGAACGCCAGGGATCCGGCCCAGTCCGACGGGCGATGCAGGAGCCGCGCGAACACGCTCATGGCCGCGCTCCGATCATCCGGATGCGGCGCTCGATCTCCGGCTCGAGGCGCTTGGCCTCGGCCTCGTCGCCGCGCGCCTGGGCCGCTGCGCGTGCGTCGATCAGCCGGTGCAGGCGGCTGTTGTCCGCGGTGAGCAGGCTCCAGGTATTCACAGGACACGCGCTCCCGCCTCGCGCCCGTCCCTGATACGCACGCCGTGCCGATCGAGGAAGAGAACCGCGCGCCGCAGCTCGGCCTTACGGAGCGGAAACAGCTCGCCGGCGATGAACAGGTTTCCGTCCACGGCGCGTGCCGCCGAACGTCGCGGCGCCACGCCGATCTTCGTTGGCGCCTCGGCTTCGCGCGCCGGGTAGAGCCCGGCCCAGACCGTGGCCGTGTGGATCTGCAGGCACAGCACGTGCTCGCCGTGGCCGGTCGGGATGTCGGCCATGGCGAATCGATGGCTCGCGGGCTCGACGCGCGGTGCGGCGTCGCAAGCCTCGCAGTAGCCGCCGGTAGCCTCGAACGCTTCGTCGTCCTCGACCAGGACGCCGCAGTGGTTGCAGGGGTTGAAGCTCATGCGTTCGGTCCCCGCCAGGGCAGCAGCGAGCTGTTGGCCAGCGCCACCGCGGCGCCGGACGAGCGGCCGGCCTGCATCTCGTTGCGGAGGATCTGGATGGCCCGCTTGCGGGCCTCGGGCGTGCTGCAGAGCGCCTTGGCGCGCTCGTGCACGGCGGCCATGCCTGCCCGGAAGCGCGGGACATCGCTGGGGAACTGGGCGACGGTGGCCATCAGTGCACCGCCGTTTCGGTCGCAGACCGTTCGTCGATGAATTCGAGGCCGCGTTCGGCCATCCAGGCGCAGGCCTCGCCCACGCGAGAGGGAGGCAGCTCCACGTGGAAGCCGCCGGCGACCAGGCTGTCGTCGTAGGCCCAGAGGTCACCGTTCTTGCAGCCGCCGAACGCGAGCGCGGTGCGAATGCGCTTCGATGCCCTGAGGTCCACCAGGCGCAGCAGAATGCGCTTGTCGTCCATGGTCAGGATCTCGACGGCGTGCTGGTCGTCGGGCAGCGGGAGGATGAGCCGGTCCATCAGCGCGCCTCCATGGCCAAGTCGCCCGCGCGCGCTTCGATGCGCGCGCCGATCGCCAGCAGGTGGCCCATGCGCCGCAGGCTCGGGCCGCCGCGGCGGTCCTTGCCGCGGCTGTGCAGGCGCGAGGCCTGCTGGTGGTCATGGTTCGCGGCGGCGCGCAGGCAGCGCACCGCGGCGTGCGGGAGGGTGTCGCTTTCGCAGGCATCGGCACCGATGCCTGCAGGATCGATCATGCGGAACATGACGAACTCCTAGGCAAAAGGTCGATTACTGACGGGCACGACGACACGCCAACCCGAACCCGCTGAGGTAGCGGCGGGCGTAGCTGTGGACGACGCCGCTGTCGAGGCTGACGAGGAACGCGGACGCCGCGGACCACGGCGTGGTGGTGCCGGTCCAGAACCAGTCGTCGCGCGGAAGGTCGGGGAACAGGTTGGTGTCGACCGCGGGGTCGTAGCGGTCGTGCTTCAGCACGTGGCGCAGCCAGACCTCATCGAGCGGCGCGTTCAGCCAGTCGTTGAAACCGAGCAGGCGAAGCGCCTGGGCGGCGGCGTCGACTTCGTCGGCGGTGTCGTAGGCCTCGCCCTCGTTGCTCAGGGCCTGGCGGGCGACCATCCAGCCCGTGTCCGGGAACAGGACAGCGACGTGGTCGGTGCGGGGGTCCGTGGCTGGCACTTCGGTGCCATCGGCCAGGACCTTGATCGGGGTGGTGTCCTGCATGTTCGCGCTCTCCTGGTGGGTGAGAGCGCCGGCGGGTCGCCGTACGGGCCAGCTGGGGAGGGCTGGTTTCCGCGTCCGGGTCAGGGGGTGACCCGGCGGGTGGCGACCCGCCGGTCGCCCGCCGCCCGGTTGGGGCGGCAGGCGCATTAAGCGCTCTTAGCGTTTGTCATGTCAAGCGCTCTTAGCGTTTTGGCCAAAAACCTATATCAGGCAAGGGTATGCGATGCTTTAGAGGCGCCTACCTGGGGAACGTCAATGGCCGGAATGCTGCAGATCCTGACCTACATGCTCGCCTTCTACATGGTTCTGAAGGGGATAGAGATCCTGATGATCGCTTTCGCATCCAGCCGCGAGTCCCGCGGCGGGATGATCTTCGCCGGGGCTCTCACGCTTCTAGCCTGCATGGTTGCAGCTGTTGCGTTCGTGGGCTGGCAGGACGGAATGGCTATGCGTCTGTCCGTCATGGGGTCGACCTAGCGGATCAACTCGCTGGCGGCGCGTCGGGTGCGCCAATCCCATGCTGCGCGCATTCTTCGAGGTTGCGCATGCGGTCATAGAGCGCATCTAGCCGCTCGTCAGGGAGCGAGCCCATGCTTTCGGCGTAGGATTCGTCGATCTCGCGCTGGACTTCGTCGGTCCAGCCGTACCACGCCGCGATTCGTTGAATTTCGCGCATGCGTCGCGCGCGCCTGTTCTGTGGCGCCGGCGGAATCGGATTGAACGACTCGAAGTGCTGAAACGCCCGCCATGCCTCGTTTTCAGCAATGGATTGCGCCGGTGCGGTGGGCACGGCTTCGCTGAGCAGCTGCCTGAGCCGCGCGACTTTCTCTCTGGACATGTTGAGCCCCTGTGCGGCTTACGCCGCTGCTGCTTTGACGAAGCGCAGCACCTTCGCCTGTGGCAGTCCCTCGATCAGCAGGTCGTACGCCAGCAGCGTCACCTCAGCGCGTTTCGCGGGTGGTAGCGTGAGGCCCTGGCCATCCAGCGCCTCTGCCACCAGCTGGAAGGCGATCTTCATCTGGTCGAGTTGCAGGGGCTGAGACGCTGGGGCTGGGTCTGCTACGAAGTGAGGCGGGGCCGCTTCGCCAAGGAGTAGTTCCCTGGGATCCATCTTGGCGGCATCCGCCATCTTGAAAAGCTGCAGGGCTTTGACGTGTTCAGGCACCACCTGGTCCGTCAGCCAGTTGCTGGCCGTGGCAGTGGACGTGTTCGCCGCGCGCGCGAGATCGGCTGGCTTCTCAAGCCCAGCCCTCCTCATCCCGGCTGCAAGTCTTTGGCCCATGGTCTTCATTGCAAAGCCAGCTTAACAACCCGAACGCTTCGGCGGCTTGACGAAAACGCAAAGAGCGCTTAGCGTTCTGGGCCCATGCAGACGCCCAAGACTAAGCGCGAGGTTCGGGACGCCCTCGGCCTCCCCAATGACGCCGCCCTGGCCCGCTGGTTCGAGGTCTCTCGGGCCGCGGTCGCTCAATGGCCGGAAGACGGTGAGTTGCCACGGCTCCGCTTGCTGGAATTCCACCAGCGCCGCCCGGAGCTTGCTGTCGCGTCTGCCTCCACGGACCCGGAGGTCCAAGATGTCGCGTAACCGTCGCTCATCGCGCCGCACGATCGTTCCCCTCAATGGCGCACTCGGCAACAGCGAGATCGCCTGCCTGGTCGAGGCGCCTCTCATCGATGGCCCAGTCGAGTGCGACCTGGTCCTGACCAGCGACCAGTGGGCTGCGGTCAACGCTGCGCGTCGTTCCGCCGGCCGGCCGCTGCACTTTGTCGAGGCGCCGCTGGGCGCAGAAGAACACGGCGGCCACGCGGCCGGCACCGTGGGTCACGCTGAAGGTTCGAAGCGTGGTCAGGCGAAAGAACGGGGTGCGGGGATCATCCATGCGTTGCATGGTGCAGGCCTGCTGACCACCGCGGCTACGATGAAACGCGCTGCCTTTCAGGGTGCGCCGTGACCTGCCGGCCCTCCGAGATCCACTGGCGCGACGCGCTCTACAACGCCGTGCGCCAGATGCCCGGCGGCGTCAATGCCGCTGCGACCTACCTGACCGATCGCCGCGGTAGGGCGATCACCGGCGAAAGCCTGCGCAAGAAGCTGCGCGGCGTCGAGGGCGAGTCGGTGTCGCTGGAGATCGCCGAGTTGCTGACCGAGTGGATGCAGGAACTGATCGAAGGCCGCGACCACGCGGTCGTCTGGATCCAGTCCCTGGCCGCGCAGTTCGGCGTGGCGGCCGACCCCGTTCCTGCGTCGAGCGCATCGTGCCCGGGTGGTGTCGAAGCCCTGCAGACCAAGGTGCTCCAGGTGGCGGCGTGTGCTGGCCAGCTGGCCAGCGTCACCGCCGAGGCCCTCGCCGATGGCGACCTGTCGTTGGCCGAGGGCGATGCGATGGTGGCCGTCCTGCGCGCCTCGCGCACGGAGTCGCACCGTGCCGAGCGCCTGGTCCGGCAGTGGCTGAAAAGGAAGCGGCGGGAATCCTGACGTGCCGCACAACCGCCCGCCACGCGGCTACCGCCACCAGCGCCACGTGCCGGCCAATCAGGCCTCGTGCGCCGGTCTGCTGCAGGCAATGCAGGCGCTCTACTCGAACGAGCCCGGGCTGGAGGGCGAGGCCGCCCTCGCCGAGCAGGAGCGGCTGCGGATTGAGGGCGAGGCATGCAAGCGGAGGCAGGGCGAACTGCTCCTGCGAGGTGCGCGTTGACGATCAGCCGTTGCTTGGGGACCGCGCTCATGCGCTTGTCGAAGTTGCCTGCCGAAGACCGTGACGCCGTGATCGAGCGGCTACCCGAGCAGTGCCCGGGCAGCGACTGCACCACCGGCACCGGTTGCCGTGCCTACGTCGCCTCGGTGGCGGGCTCGGCCGTCGAGCGCCGCCGCCGCGAATGCGAGGCCAGGCACTACCTGCGCTGCGGCTACACCACAGATTCGAAGGTGAACCAGTTGACCGAGACCGTTGCATTGCGCCGCGGCCGCCACGCGGCGGACCAGCTGCGCGCGGACATGCGCGCACAGTGGCGCACCCGAGCCACGTGGCTGACCAGGTCGGCCCGATGACGCCGCGTGCTGCCCTCGGCGAACCCCGCACCCCGGGTGATTGTGGAGAGCGCCACGTCGCGGCGGGCGCGATTTCAGTGACCTCGGGCGGATGCGAACCACTCCCATTCCGGGCGGGTCCTCCCGGCCCCCCCGGCCCCATGCGGGTAGCACAGCCGCAAAACACGGGTAGTCAGTGGGTTCCGGAGTTACTGAAATGAGCTCGGGCGCCTCGAACTACGATGACGTCCTCGGCCAACTGCTCGACGCCGGCCTGATCATCCCGCCAGGCGAAGGCCTGCGCATCAACACCCACAAGCCGGTGCGCGTTTTCGCTCAGGACGGTGGCCGCGAGAAGCGCGGGTGGTACCTGCTCAAGGAGTGGTCGCCCAGCGTCGATCGCATGCTGATCGTCGGCGCGTACGGCGTGTGGCGCGGCAACAGCAACGGCGCCCAGAAGGTCGCGTTGCCCAAGGACGACACCGGCCGCATCACGCCCGACCAGCGCGACGCGATGAAGCGCGTGTGGGCCGACGCCGCCAAGGCCGCCGAGCTTCAGCGCAAGCAGGAAGCCGAGGCCGCGGCGAGCACCGCCACGAAGGCCTGGGGCAAGCTGCTGCCGGAGGGCGAGTCGCCGTACCTGCAGCGCAAGGGTGTGCTCGGCTACGGGCTGAAGTACACCCGCAACAACACCGCGGTCGTGCCCCTGGTCGACATCGCTGGCAAGATCCACGGCCTGCAGTTCCTGCGCACCGAGAAGCAGGCCCAGGAGGGCCGGCGGCCGGTCAAGGAGTTCTGGCCGGCGGGCCTGGCCAAAAAGGGCCACTTCCACCTGCTCGGCCACACGCCGCACTGGATCGTCCTCGTCGCCGAGGGCTACGCCACCGCGGCGGCACTGCACGCCGCCACCGCCTATCCGGTCGCCTGCGCCTTCGACGCCGGCAACCTGCAGCCCGTCGCCGAAACGCTGCGCAAACGGTACAAGCGCGCGAAGGTCCTGGTCTGCGCCGACGATGACATCCTGGGCAAGTGCCACCACGCGGACTGCCGCGCGCGCATAGCGCTGCCTCTGCACCCCCGCGATTGCCCCGCGTGCGGCCGGCCGCACGAGTACAGGAACGCCGGCGTCGAGGCGGCCAGCACCACGGCCATGGCGGTCGCCGGCGAATGGCTGGCCCCGCAGTTCGCCGATCAGGACGGCCGGATCGAGCGCTACCTCGCCGGCCAGGGCAAGGACACCGACTTCAACGATCTCCAGGCGCGGGAGGGCCTGGCCGCCGTCGGCGCGCAGGTCTCCGCCCGCCTCTCGGATCTGAAGTGGGCCCCACCGGCCTTGCGCGTCGCTTCTTCCTCCGAACCGGGGGGGCGGGGCGCGAAGCTGCGCCCGATCCAGCAGCTCGACGAACTGCTCGAGCGCTACTCGCTGATCTACGGCGGAGGCGGCGCGGTGTTCGACCATCGCGAGCACTGCCTGCTGCCGCTGGCCGATATGAAGAACGCCTGCATCCGGCCGGAGCTGCACAAGGCCTGGATGGAGCATGCCGAGCGAGATATCGTTCGCTCGGCCGAGGTTGGCTTCGATCCCGCCGGCGAGGATGCCGCGGTCACGTGCAACCTGTGGGGCGGCTGGCCGACCGTGCCGAAACCGGGCAATTGCGATCGCGTGATCGAGCTGCTTCGGTACCTGTGCAGTGAGGAGCGCAACAGTCACGAGCTGTTCCAGTGGGTGCTGCGCTGGTGCGCTTACCCGATCCAACACCCCGGCGCGAAGATGAAATCGTGCGTCGTGGTGCACGGTGGCCAGGGCGCGGGCAAGAACCTCTTCTTCGAAGTCATCATGGCCATCTACGGCCAGTACGGCAGCATCCTCGACCAGAACGCCCTGGTCGACAAGCACAACGACTGGGCCTCGCGGAAGCTGTTCCTGATCGCCGACGAGGTCGTCGCGCAGGCGCATCGCTTCGAGCAGAAGAACCTGCTGAAGGTGCTGGTCACCGGGCAGAAGATACGGATCAATCCCAAGCACATCGCCGCGTACGACGAGGTCAACCACGTCAACCTGGTTTTCCTCTCGAACGAGCAGATGCCGGTCGTGCTCGAGGAGGACGATCGTCGCCACTGCGTGATCTGGACGCCGCCAAAGAAGGATCCTGCGTACTACAGGGCGATCATGGACGAGCTGGCCAACGGCGGCATCGCGGCCCTGCACGACTACCTGCTCAACGTCGACCTGGGTGATTTCGATCCCGGCACGTTGCCGCCGGACACCGAGGCCAAGCGCGACCTGATCCGCCTCGCCCAGGACAGCCCGGTCGATTTCGTCGACGCGCTGGCGGCCTGGGAGATCCCGCCGCTCAAGCCGATGCCCGGCCTGACCGAGGACTGGTACCAGGTCTACCAGCGCTGGTGCGCGAACACCGGCGTCAAGCCGGCGTCTCTGAAGCGGTTCGTCGGCGCGCTGGAGAAGCGCCGCAAGATCCGCGTCCAGCGCAAGGGGCACCTGCAGGGCGACAGGATCAGCAACCCGCTGTCCACCCTCCTGTTCGGCCACAGCGCCCCGGAGGGCGTGGTCGAGTCCACCTGGCTCGGCGAGCAGATCATCGCCATGCGCAACCGCAAGGCGGACTACATCCACGGCAACCGGCAGGACGCCGACGCGTGGGCGCCGCGCGACGGCGGCTGGGAGGGTGATTGATGCCGCGGCGCGCCATTCTGCGGCGTTTGCCCGCAAACCTGCCGCGACGTTTGCGGGCAGAAAGCCCGCCGCTGCGCGCTCTCTGCGACATTGCGGCGTTCTCGCGCCCGCGTACGCGAGGGGGTAGCGGCTCCGGCCTGCGCGCACCCGCGCGCGTGAGCGCGTGCGCACGAGGCGCATGCCCGCAGACGCCGCAATGCCGCAGAGGCGTAAGCGTGGCGGGGGTCCTCGCCTCCGTGGTTCCCGCAAGCCTGCCCGCAGGCAGTCGCCGATGGCGCAGAGCGGTCGCGCGTGCGCGCGCCGGGGGTTCAGTCCTCGGTACTCGGAAAAAGCTTGAAGAGGGGTCCCTCCATGACTGAGCCTGGCCAACCGCCGGCCACGGCGTCTTTCAGCGAGTTCGCGCGTCGGCAGGGGTGGCGTCCCAGCTACGTGACCCAGCTGAAGAAGGACGGCCGCCTGGTGCTCACCAGCGATGGCCGCCGTGTCTTGGTGGCCGAGTCGATCACGCGGATCGCCGCCACCCGCGACCCCTCAAAAGAGGGGGTGCGGGCCCGTCACGGCGCGGAACGGGCGCAAGCGGCACCAGGCGACGCCAGCGCGCCGCAAGGCGGCGAGGAACCGACTGGCGCCCGCGGTGGGCCCGATGATGCCGACGACGGCGACATTCCCTTCAACAGCCCCCACCAGCTGCGCCGCGCGAAGGCGCTGGCCGACAAGGAAGAAGCGCTGGCCCGCAAGGCCCAGCGTGAGGAACTGGTCGAGATGGGCCAACTGCTAGTGAAGGACGAGGTGATCGCGGCGGTGGCCGCCGGCGTCGTGCAGCTACGCACCGGCCTCGAGCTCCTGCTGTCCACCCTGCCGGCGACGCTGGCAGCCCTCGATGACGAGGCCGAGGTGCGCACGCAAATGCGCGACGCGATCGAGCAGTTGCTCGGTGACCTTGCCCGGAAGTTCGCCACGATCGGCAAGGCGCCGGCATGAACCCGATCTACGCCAACGCCCAGGTCGAGATCTCCCGCGCCTTCGCCCGAGCGATCGCGCCGCGCAAGCCGATGCGTGTCAGCGAGTGGTCGACGCGCCATCGTCGCCTGTCCCGGAAGGGCAGCTCGATTCCCGGCGAGTGGCGCAACGACCGAAACCCGCTGCTGGTCGAGATCATGGACTGCTTCAGTGCGCGCAGTGCCGTGCACGACGTGGTGGCCATGCTGCCGATCCAGTTCGGCAAGTCGGAGATGGAAGCGAACATTCTCGGCTACACGATGTGCGAGAACCCGCAGCCGATCATGGTCGTGCTGCCGGGCGAGGTCTCGGCCAATAAGTGGATCGATCAGAAGCTCAACCCGCTGGTCGACGAGACGCCAGCCATCCAAGGGGTGCTCACCAGCACCAACAGCCGCGAGTCCTCCAATCGTCGCTCGTTCAAGGATTTCGAGGGCGGCCAGCTGTACATCGAGCACGCCGGCAATCCTGTTCGTCTGAAGGGCACGTCGGCCGGCCTGATCCTGGTCGACGAGTTCTCCAGCTTCGCCACCCAGCTCAAGTCCGGCGACGACCCGGACGAGATGCTCAACGGCCGCACCTCAGCGTTCCCCAACTACAAGCGCTTCAAGGTCGGCACGCCCGAGATCGCGGGCCTGTGCCGGGTGTCGGCGCTGTACGGCGAATCCGACCAGCGCCGCTGGCATTGGCCCTGCCCGGACTGCGGCCATGAGCAGCCGTTCGAGTGGTCCGGCCTGCATTGGACACCCGATGGCCAGCGCTGCTGGTACGCCTGCCGCGAGTGCGGCGTTGTCATCGAGGAACACCAGAAGACCCGCCTCATCGCCGCGGGCCGCTGGGTGCCCGGCAATCCCGGCGCGAAGATCCGTGGCTACCACGCCAACGCGCTGTATTACCCGATGGGACTAGGGCCGCGCTGGCTCGACCTGGTGCAGATGTGGCTGGCCGCCCAGGGCGACCCGGCCAAGCTCAAGACCTTCATCAACGACCGCCTGGCCGAGCCGTGGGAGGACGGATCCACGAAGAAGGCCAAGGCCAACATCATCAAGGACCGACTGGAGACGTACCGGCTGCGCGTCGCACCGATCAGCGTCCTGGCGGTCACCGCAGGCGTGGACACCCAGGACGATCGCCTCGCCGTGCAGATCCTTGGCTGGGGTCGCGGCATGACCTGCTGGGTGCTGGACTACGTCGAGCTTTCTGGAGACCCGGCCGACGATGAGGTGTGGGCGCGGCTGGTGGACCTGCTCAGCCGGCCGATTCCCCACGCGCGTGGCGGCTATGTCCACGTCGAGGCCTCGGCGATCGACGCCGGCGGCCACCGCACCGAGGCGGTCAAGAACTTCTGCCGCCAGCGGCGCATCCGCCGTGCCATGTGCATCTTCGGCGCCAAGCCCAACAACGCGCCGGTGCTCGGTCGTCCCAAGCTCGAGGACGTCAACTACAAGGGCAAGCTGGACAAGAAGGGCGTGCACATCTACCAAGTTGGCACGGTGGGCATCAAGCAGTGGCTGTTCCCGCGGCTCGGCGCTGATGCAGACCGCGCGCCCGAAGCTCGCCTGATCCACTTCACCGAGGACCTGGACGACTTCTACATCGACGGCCTGGTCAGCGAGAAGTACGACCCGCGCAAGAACCGCTACGAGAAGGTCCGCGGTGGCGTGCGCAACGAACCGTTGGACACCTTCGTCTACGCGTACGCGGCCACCCATCACCAGGACCTGCGCCTGCACCGCGCGACCGCGGCCGACTGGGATGCCCGCGAGCAGCGCATCATCGACTTGGCCAAGGGCGACTGGGAGGTCGTTTCCCGTGGAACGCACGCATCGGCGCCCGCGGACGACCTGCCGCCCTCCCCGGACGTGGATTCCCGTGAAACATCGACGACGCAGTCGGCGGCCGCATCCGTGCCAGCCGTGGTGATGCCGGCCCGCGTGGCCCTCGACGCGATCCTCTGCCGGATCGAGCGCGAGCCGATGTCGCGCGTCTCCCTCGCCGAGCTGGCCAGCTGGCGCCACGCGGCGGCTGGAACGCCGGCCGAGGATGCCGTGCTTGGCGCCTTGGTCGACCAGCTCGATGGCGAACCCCAGGCACCTATCGTGGCGCTGCTGCCGCGCGAGCTGTGCGATCGCGCCCGCGAGGTGCTGCGCGGCCCCGCGCCGGTGGCGCCGCGGCGTTTCGTGCGTGGTACGCGCAGCGCGGGGGTGCGCTGATGGCCGCCACTGCCGCCTTGGATATCAAGCTGCGGCTGCAGCGGTGGGCGAGCGCCTATCCCGACGACATCGCCGATGGCGCGCCGTTGGCCAGTGGCGACCTGGAAGCGGATCGTGTCGAAGCCGTGGTCCGCAGGATGAAGCGGCTGGGCCGATGGAAGGAAGCGCGCGTGCTGCGTGTCGAGGCCGGCCACGGCGCCCGACCAGAGCAGGAACGGTTGCGCCGGCTGTCCCGCCTGGGCTTGGCGATCAGCCGCGCCTCCTACTACGCCTACCTCAATTCCGCCATCGCATTCGTCGAGGGCGCTCTTTCCGGAGGGAGCTGACCATGTCCAGTCGCCGTGCCTTGATCCTGAAGGAAATCGAGAAGACGCCAGCGACCTCGCGCGACATCGCCGATGCCGTAGGCATCTCCTGTGCCAACGCTGCCGCGGTGTTGAGCCAGCTCTATCGCAGTGGTCTCCTGGAACGCACTTTGCTTACGGAGCCGGGTCGGCGCGGTCGTCCGGAGGCGCTGTATCGCATCAAGCCCGGGCAGGCCGCCAATGCGTAGGGAGCCGCCTCCGCCTGGCGCGGTTGCGTGGCGCATTGTCCATGCACGAGGCCGCGCGTCGGGCTGGAGGGACATCAGCGACCTGCGAGTGCTCAAGCCGTCGGACGGCGCGGCGCGCATCGAGTTCGCCTTCTCCGCGCCCGCGGCTTGCGCATGCAAGCTCGTTTCTCAGGGCGCCGCAGCTTGTAAAACCACCTTGTAAAAAAGAATTGAGCTTGTAAAAAGAAATGTGTTGCGTCTAGACGCAATGTGCGAACAATCAGTCAGCGGCAGGGTCGAGCCGCTACGGAGCCCCGCCATCGCGCGGGGCTTTTTGTTGGCCCCGGCACACCGACCGGACGCATGGCCACTCTGCAGGAACAACTCGACGAGGCAATCGCCGCCCGCCACGCCTGGAAGACGGGCCGGGCGCGCACGACGTTCCGCCATGGTGATCGCGTGATCGAGTACTCCACGGAGGGCATGAAGCAGCTGGACAGCTACATCGCCCAGCTGCGCCGGCAGATCAGCGGCGTGCGCACCGGCCGCGCCCGCGTCACCTACGCGGTGCCGGACTGATGGTGCCGCGCGCATCCGCCTCCGCCGCCGTGGCCGCAGACCGCCTCG
>JAFLEC010000100.1 GCA_017302095.1 Lysobacterales bacterium
CGGCGGTGGCCGAACTGCTGGCCTAATCGCGGCGCGAGGGCGCCAGCCGCGCGAGGCTGCCGAGCATCTCCCACGACGCGAGGCCGCGCCCGCCCAGGTGGTGCAGGAGCACCGATCGGATCGGCAGCCGCAGGCTGGCGAGGTCCGCGGCGGCCGGCGGGCGATCCGCACCGAGCGCCAGCAAGGCCAGCCCGGTCGCGGTCTCGCGGCGTTCGCCGGCACGCTCGCCGATCACCCGTCGCGGCCCATGCTCGGCATCGAGGCGATAGCGTGCGGCGGGATCGATCGCCTCGCCGTCGCCATCGACCTGCCAATCGAACCCGAAACCGAGCGCCTCCAGCAGGTCGCGCTCGAAACAGCGCAGCAGCCAGGCCAGCGACTCGCCGGCACGCAGGCGTTCGCGCGCACGGGCATAGGCCAGGTGCAGCTCGGGCTGCGGCGCCAGCCGCGGCGACAGGCGCAGGCAGAGTTCGTTGAGGTAGAAACCGGCCATCGCGGCATCGCCCTGCAGCAGCGGCGCGGCATCCACCGCCTCGGCCGACGCCAGCTGCGCGAGTTCGCCGCGCTGGACCGCATCGAAACGGATCGACTGCAACGGTTGCAGGGCGGCCCGCAATACATGCCGTGTGGCCCCCTGCACCCCGCGCGCGACCAGGCCGACGCGACCGTGCCCGGCGCTCAGCACCTCGACCAGCAGGCTGGTCTCGCGCCATGGGCGCGCGTGCAGCACGAAGGCGGGTTCGGCGGTGTAACGCATCCCCCATTGTAGGATCGGCGAGAGCCGCGACTGCTTATTTCGACACCGGGATCGCGGCCCGCGCCGTTCCTACGGGGATACCTGCCTAATCGTGGTAGCCCAGCGCGCGCAGCGCCGCCTCGTCGTCGCTCCAGCCCTCGCGCACCCGCACCCAGGTCTGCAGGAACACCTTGGCGTCGAACAGGCGCTCCATCTGCCGGCGCGCGCGGCTGCCGATCTCGCGCAAGCGCTCGCCACCCTTGCCGATGACGATCGCCTTCTGGCCATCGCGCTCGACCCAGATCACGGCGTCGATGCGGTACATCACGCCGGCCTTGGGCGACGGTTCTTCCTCGAACTTCTCGATCTCGACGGTGGTTGCATACGGCAGTTCCTCGCCGAGCTGGCGCATCAGCTGTTCGCGCACCAGCTCGCCGGCGAGGAAGCGCTGGCTCTTGTCGGTGATCTCGTCCTCGGCGTACATCGGCGGCGCTTCCGGCACCAGGCCCAGCAGGGTCTGCACCAACGCCTCGAGTCCGCTGCGCTTGAGCGCCGACAGCGGGTGCACCGCGGCGAAATCGCGACCCTCCGTGACCTGCGCGATGAACGGCAGCAGCGCACCCTTGTCCTTGATGCGGTCGACCTGGTTGACCACCAGCACTACCGGCAGGCCGGCGTCGCGCAGGGCGTCGTAGGCCAGCCCGTCCTCGGCGTCCCAGCGCCCGGCCTCGATCACCAACACGGCCGCGTCCACGCCTTCCAGCGCACCGCGTGCCGCGCGGTTGAGCATGCGGTTCATCGCCTTGCCCGAACGCCGACCCTGTTCGCCATGGATGCCAGGGGTGTCGACCAGCTGCAACTGCCCGCCCGGGAACGTGGCGATGCCGAGCAGGCGGTGGCGGGTGGTCTGTGGCCGGTTGGAGGTGATGCTGACCTTGGCGCCGACCAGCGCGTTGACGAGAGTCGACTTGCCGACATTGGGGCGGCCGATGACCGCGATCGCGCCACTGCGCTGCGCCCCCGCCGCCTGTTGTTCGTTGCTCATGCTTCGATGATCCGTAATGCGGCTTCGGCCGCCTGTTGTTCCGCCGCGCGACGGGAGCTGCCCTCGCCCTCGGTACGCACCAGCGGTTCGTCCAGCGTGCAACTGGCGCGGAATATCCGCGCGTGGTCTTCACCGCCTTCCTCGACCACCGCATACAGCGGCAGCGGCTTGCCGCGCCCCTGCAACCACTCCTGCAGGCGGGTCTTGGCGTCCTTGCCAACCTTGTTCGGCGGCGGCAATGCCTCGATCATGCCTGCGAACCACGGCAGCACGGCGTCGCGGCAGGTGGCGAAATCGCTGTCGAGGTAGATCGCGGCGACCAGCGCCTCCACCGCATCGGCGAGGATCGAATCGCGTCGGTGCCCGCCGGTCTTCATCTCGCCAGGACCCAGCACCAAGCGCGGCCCGAGGTCGAGCTGGCGCGCGATCGACGCCAGCGCGGATTCACGCACCAATTCGGCGCGCGCGCGGGTGAGCGCGCCTTCGTCGGCCTTGGGCCAGTATCGGTACAGGGCCTCCGCGACGAACTGGTTGACCAGCGCGTCGCCGAGGAATTCCAGGCGTTCGTTGTGCGGGCTGCCGGCGCTGCGGTGGGTCAGCGCCTGCGCCAGCAACGCCTGGTCGCGAAACGCATGCCCGCCGGGCGCCCGCGCCCCGGCTTCATTCGCCGCCGGAACCACGCGCCATCACTTGCTCGGCATGGAACTTGCCGACCACGTCGAGGTTGGCGAGCAATGCCTCGCGACGCTCGTAGTCGACCAACAGGTTGTAGCCGGCATCGGTGGTTTCGATCTTGAGCATCTCGGGCTTGATCACCGAGACATAGTCGATCTGCATGTGGCGCGCGAAGCTCGCGCGGATCTTGTCCTTCGGGGCGTTGGCGAGGTCCGCTTCGTTGGCGATGCTGGCCAGCGCCTTCTTCACCGAGTAGTACTCGATGTACATCGGGACGATCTTCATCGCGCAGTAGGCCAGCAGGATCACCACCGACAGGGTGATCAGGAACCCGAGCATGGTCATGCCGCTTTGCAGGCGCTTCATCGTGGTACTCCCCTCTCCGTTCGTCCAACGTGGCTCAAGGAATCCGGGTACCGATCCGCGAGGCATCCACCCAGCGGTCGGCGCTGCTGTCGAAGTTCATCCAGATCAGGAACGCCTTGCCGCGCAGGTTGGCCTCCGGCAGGAATCCCCAGAAACGGCTGTCCTCGCTGTTGTCCCGATTATCGCCCATCACGAAATACTGCCCCGGCGGGACGATCCACTCCCCTTCGCCCTGCCCTTGCGGTAGGAACGGGACATCGGGATGCTCCAGGACAAAATGCGGCCGGCCCGGCAGGCCCTCGGTCAACTCGGTGGCTCCGGTCGCATCGGCACCCTGGCCCACGCCCTGGTAGATGTGCTCCACCCGGTACGGCAGGCGCTTGCCGTTGATGCTGACCTGGTTGTCGTGATACGAGATGGTATCGCCCGGCAAGCCGATGACGCGTTTGATCCAGTCCTCGCGCGGATGGTGCGGCGGCCGGAACACGACCACGTCGCCGCGCACGGGCTCTCCGATATCGAGGAACTTCTTGTTGGTGATCGGCCAGCGCAGCCCGTAGGCGAACTTGTTGACCAGGATGAAGTCGCCGATCAACAGCGTCGGCATCATCGAACTGGACGGGATCCGGAATGGTTCCGCGATGAAGCTGCGCAGCCCCAGCACCAGGACCAGGATCGGGAAGAATGCCTTCGAATAGTCCACCAGCACGGGCTCGCGTGCCGGCTCAAGCGGCCCCGCCGCCAACGCGCGCCGCTTGGCCAGGACCAGCTTGTCCAGCAGCCAGACCAGTCCGCTCAACGCGGTCAGCACCACCAGGATCGTTTCGAACCACACCATCATGCCGCGTTCTCCTGAAACCCCCGGCCCGTCCGTGGGGTCGCCTCTCGCCTTGAGGCCAGCGGGCGCCCACCCGGCGGGCGGGGAGCGACCCATGCCCCGGAGTGTAGCCCGCCGCCGGCATCCGGCCGCGCGGGGCACCCCGTCGCGCGCCTGCGCTACTTGTTGTCGACCTGCAGCACGGCGAGGAAGGCCTCCTGCGGGATCTCCACCCGCCCGACCTGCTTCATCCGCTTCTTGCCTTCCTTCTGCTTCTCCAGCAGCTTCTTCTTGCGCGTGGCGTCGCCGCCGTAGCACTTCGCCAGCACGTTCTTGCGCAACGCCTTGACCGTGGTGCGGGCGATGATCTGCGCGCCGATCGCGGCCTGGATGGCGACGTCGAACATCTGCCGCGGGATCAGGTCCTTCATCTTCTCGGTCAACTCGCGCCCGCGGCGGTCCGCATGCGAGCGATGCACGATGATCGACAGCGCGTCGACCTTGTCGCCGTTGATCAGGGTGTCCACGCGCACGAACGGACCAGCCTCGAAGCGCAGGAAGTGGTAGTCCAGCGAGGCGTAGCCGCGGCTCACCGACTTCAGCTTGTCGAAGAAGTCCAGCACCACCTCGGCCATCGGCAATTCGTAGCTCACCTGCACCTGGCTGGCCATGTAGGTGATCCCGACTTGCACGCCACGCTTTTCCTCGCACAACTTGATCACGTTGCCGATGTAGTCGGGCGGGGTGAGGATGTTGGCGCGGATGATCGGCTCGCGGATCTCCTGCACCATGTTGACCGGGGGCAGCTTGGCCGGGTTGTCCATCGGCACGATGCCGCCATCGGTCTTCAGCACCTCGTAGACCACGGTCGGCGCGGTGCTGATCAGGTTGAGGTCGTACTCGCGCTCCAGGCGCTCCTGCACGATCTCCATGTGCAGCATGCCGAGGAAGCCGCAACGGAAGCCGAAGCCCATCGCCTCCGAGCTCTCGGGCTCGAAGCGCAGCGCGGCGTCGTTCAGGCGCAGCTTCTCCAGCGCCTCGCGCAGCGCCGGGTAGTCCTCGGCATCGACCGGGAACAGGCCGGCGAACACGCGCGGCTGCATTTCCTGGAAGCCCGGCAGCGGCGCCGGCGCGGGATCGTTGGCGAGGGTCAGGGTGTCGCCGACCGGCGCGCCGTGCACGTCCTTGATCGACGCGGTGATCCAGCCCACCTCGCCGGCCGCCAGCTTCGGCAACACCTTGCGCTTCGGCGTGAACACGCCGACCGCGTCGACCTGGTGGGCGCGGCCGGTGCTCATCACCAGCATCTTGTCGCCCTGCTTGAGTTCGCCTTGCATGACCCGCACCAGCGACACCACGCCGAGGTAGTTGTCGAACCAGGAGTCGATGATCAGCGCCTGCAGCTTGTCGGTGTCGCGCGGGACCGGAGGCGGGATGCGCTGCACGATCGCCTCGAGCACGTCGCCGACGTTGAGCCCGGTCTTGGCCGAGATCGCGACCGCGTCCGCCGCGTCGATTCCGATCACCGCCTCGATCTCTTCCTTCACCTTGTCGATGTCGGCGGTCGGCAGGTCGATCTTGTTGAGCACCGGCACCACTTCCAGGCCCTGCTCCACCGCGGTGTAGCAATTGGCGACCGACTGCGCCTCCACGCCCTGCGCGGCATCCACCACCAGCAGCGCGCCCTCGCAGGCGGCCAGCGAGCGGCTGACCTCGTAGCTGAAGTCGACGTGGCCGGGGGTGTCGATGAAGTTGAGCTGGTAGGTCGTGCCGTCCTTCGCCTTGTACGGCAGCGACACCGACTGCGCCTTGATGGTGATGCCGCGCTCGCGCTCGATCGGATTCGAGTCGAGCACCTGCGCCTCCATCTCGCGGTCCTGCAGGCCGCCGCAGAGCTGGATGATGCGGTCGGCCAAGGTCGACTTGCCGTGGTCGACGTGGGCGATGATCGAGAAGTTGCGGATGAACCGCATGGCGTCGGGCTGCATGGGGACGTGCTGTGCGAATCTTCGGGGGGCTGCGCCAGCCGCTTGCGCGGCTGGCGTCGAGTCAACGGAACATTATCGCACAGCGGCGCCCGCCCCTCGGGCAGGCGCCCGTGGCGCCGGGGCATCAATCCTCGCCGGGCGTGATCGTCACGTATTGGGTGCCGCCCCCGCGGCGTACCAACAGCATCACCGGCTTGCCGGCCCCGGCTGCACGCAGTTGCGCGTCGAGCGCGGCAACGCTGCCGACTTCCACCCGTCCCACCGCGAGGATGACGTCGCCGGAACGCAGGCCGGCCTCGCGGGCGGCGATGCCGTCCACCCGCGCGATGCGCACGCCCTCGCCCGCTTGCAGGCCAAGGCGGGTGCGCTGCTGCGCATCGAGGTTCTCGCCGATGATGCCCAGGGCATTCGCCGGCGCGGCGACGGGCGCGCGCGGGAGCGACTCGCCCGCATCCGGGTCGCTGGCGGCGACGCGTTCGTCCAGCGCGTTCAAGGTCGCCGTCACCGTGCGCGGCTTGCCGTCGCGGATCAGTTCGATCCGCACCTTCGCGCCCGGCGCCATCCCGCCGATGATCGGCGGCAGGTCGCTGTACTCGTTGATCGGCTGGCCATCCACGCTGCGGATCACGTCCAGCGCGATGATCCCCGCCTTCTCGGCGGGACCACCCGGGACCACGCGCTTGACCATCGCACCGCGATCGTCCGGGAGGTTCAGCGCACGCGCCTCGTCGCGGCCCATCGGCTGCATCTCGATGCCTAGCTGCCCACGGGTCACCTTGCCGGTGGCCTTGAGCTGCTGCACCGCGTTCATCGCCACGTCGATCGGGATCGCGAAGCTGACGCCCATGTAGCCGCCGGAGTTACTGAAGATCTGCGAATTGATGCCGACCACCTGGCCGCGCGTGTCCAGCAGCGGGCCGCCGGAATTGCCGCGGTTGATCGCGACGTCGGTCTGGATGAAGGGCACGTAGCGCTGGTTGGCGTACGGATTCGCACGACCCACCGCGCTGACGATGCCGGCGGTCACCGAGTGGTCCAGCCCGAACGGCGAACCGATGGCGACCACCCACTGGCCGGACTTGAGCGACTTGGAATCGCCGATGCGCAGGGTCGGCAAGCCGGTCGCGGCGATCTTGAGCAAGGCGACATCGGACTGCTCGTCGCTGCCGACCACCTTGGCGGTGAACTCGCGGCGGTCGGCCAGGCGGATGCGCACGGTATCGGCACCTTCCACGACGTGGTGGTTGGTCAACACGTAGCCGTCGGCGGAGATGATGAAGCCGGTGCCCTGCGACACCCCGCGCGGGCGGGCGCCACCGTCGGGCATGCCCGGCATCGGCATGCCGGGGCCGAAGAAGCGACGGAAGAATTCCGGGACCTCCTCGTCGTCCGGCAGCTCGGGCTGCGTGCGTTGTGCGGTCGCCGCCGGCTTGCCGCCGGCCTCCGCCTCGACGCTCACTACTGCCGGCCCCACGCGGTCGACCAGCAGGGTGAAATCGGGCAGGCCCGCGACCAATTCGGGCGCCGGCGCGGCGGCCTGCGACTGCGCATGGGCTGAGGAGTACCAGCCGGCGGCGCCCCCGGCGGCAATCGCCAGCGCGGCGGAGAGCAGGACGGGGCGGAGCAGCGCGGCACGCGGGGTGTCGACGGGCATCGTTGGGATCCTCGTGGGGTGCGAATCTGGGAAGTGCGGCGACGCGGCCTCAGGGACGTGGCGCGTCCTCGGCGGGACTCGCCGGCCCCGCCTGCTCATCGCGGACGGCGCCCTCGGCGAGGGCGGCATGCGGGGCCGGCAAGGCGGTGATCGCGGCGAACGGATTGCCCTCTGCGGCCAACCGCCCCGGCTGTGCGCCGAAGCCGACGGTCAGGCCCTCGTTCGCGTACTGCGGGAGGATGGTGCGCGGCCACGGCCGGGCGACCAGCTCGGCCGACGCCGGGCTGCTCCACGAGCACCACCAAGCTCCCACCCAGGCGGCGGCGGCTGCCGTCGCATCTTGGGTACATCCGGAATGCCGCACTTATTCCCTGGACCTAATTCACAGCAAACGAGAGTCAGCC
>JAFLEC010000101.1 GCA_017302095.1 Lysobacterales bacterium
GTGGTGACGCCCGAAGCCGCGCTCGCCCAGCTGCGCGCGCAACCGGACATCGCCGCGGCGATCGACGCGCTGGGGGCGGATGCCGCACGTGCCGCGCTGCCGTCGGTGTTGCGGGTGGTGCCGAAGGGCGACGAACGCCTGCTCGCGGAGTCGCTGCGTACCCTTCCCGAGGCCGACCGCGTGCAGCACGACGCGGTCTGGCGCGAGCGGCTGGATGCGTGGCTGCGGTTCGGCGGCCGCGCCGTGCTGGTGCTCGCCGCGCTGCTCGGGCTCGGGGCCTTGCTGGTCGTGGGCAACACCGTGCGCCTGGACATCCAGTCGCGGCGGGAAGAAATCGGTGTCATGCAATTGCTGGGTGCCAGCGACGGTTTCGTGCGACGCCCGTTCCTCTACCTCGGCGCTTGGTATGGCTTGGCGGCCGGTGGCCTGGCGCTGGGGGTGCTGACGCTGGCCTGGATGGGTTTGCGCGATCCCCTGGCCGACCTCGCCGCACGCTATGGCAGCGATTTCGCGTTGCGCGGGCTGGATCCGCTGGAGGCGAGCGGCGTGCTGCTGGGCGCCGGCCTGCTGGGCTGGCTGGGGGCAGGCCTGGTGACCGGGCATTACCTGCGGCAAACACGGCCAGGGAAGGGCTGAGATGAGCGCTCAACAGGATCTGCGCCACGTGGTCAGTGACGCGCCGCGAGTGATGGTGGTCGATGGCAGCAAGCTGGTGCGCAAGCTCATCGGCGACACCCTGCTCAAGGAACTGCCGGGCGCGCGAGTAGTGGGCTGCGCCGGCATCGAGGAAGCGCGCGCGATCCTGGCCGAGGGTGCGGTGGACCTGGTGACAACGGCGCTGGTGCTGCCGGATGGCGATGGCCTGGCCTTGGCCCGGAGCGTGCGCGAGGCCTCGGGGCAGGCCTATGTGCCGGTCATCGTGGTCTCCGGGAACGCGCAGGAAGCGCTGGAAGCGCGCGCCTTCACCGAGGACGTGACCGACTATTTCGACAAGTCGCTCGGCCACGGCGCGTTGGCGGCGTTCATCCGCGGCTACGTGCATCCTGCGCCGATCGAGGGCGCACGCGTGTTGTACGTGGAGGACAGCCGGGTGGTCGCGGTGGCGACCAAGCGGATGCTGGAACGACAGGGCATGCAGGTGCTGCACGTGATCAGCGCCGAGGACGCGCTGGAGCACCTGCACCGGTTCCTCGGCCGCAGCGATGGCGACGTCGGCGCCGACCTGGTGCTCACGGATGTCTACCTGAAGGGGCTGCTCAGCGGACGCGAGCTGCTCAACCAGATCCGCGGCGTGTTCCGCTACGGCAAGCGCAGGTTGCCGGTGCTGGTGATGACCGGCGACGACAACCGCGACAACCAGGCCGCGCTCCTGCGCGAGGGCGCCAACGACCTGGTGCTGAAGCCGATCGAGGAGCGCCTGTTGGTGACCAAGGCCCTATACCAGCTGCGGCTGGCGAAGCTGCCGGAGCCGGGCGCGCGGTGACTCGCTTGCGGCCCGGGCACCGGGGGCAGGCGCAAGTCGCTCCCCGATACTCGCTTTATTGCGCCTGCCCCGGTGCCCGAGCCGCCCGACCCATGTCTGAGCTCCGCCTCGAACCCAGCTGGAAAACCCGCATCGGCGACTGGTTCGCGCGCGAGGACATGCGCGCGCTGGCCGCCTTCCTGCGCCAGCGCAAGGCCGCCGGGGCCACCGTCTATCCGCCCGGTGGCGAGATCTTCGCCGCCTTCGACGCCACTCCGTTCGACGCGGTGAAGGTGGTGGTCCTTGGCCAGGATCCCTACCACGGGCCGGGCCAGGCGCACGGGCTGTGCTTCTCGGTGCGGCCGGGCGTGCCGGTGCCGCCGTCGCTGGACAACATCTACAAGGAACTGGCGCGCGACGTCTGCTTCGTCCGCCCGGACCATGGCTGCCTGCTGCCCTGGGCGCGGCGGGGCGTGCTGCTGCTCAACAGCGTCCTCACGGTCGAGGCCGGCCAGCCGGGCTCGCACCAAGGCAAGGGCTGGGAAGGCTTCACCGACCACGTGGTGGACGTGCTCAACCGCGAGCGCGAGGGGCTGGTGTTCCTGCTCTGGGGCAGTTACGCCCAGAAGAAGGGCGCGGTGATCGATGCGCGCCGGCACCGGGTGCTGAAGGCGCCGCATCCCTCGCCGCTGTCGGCCCACCGCGGCTTCCTCGGTTGCGGGCATTTCTCGGCCGCCAACCAGTTCCTCGGCCGCACCGGGCAGGCGCCGATCGACTGGTCGCTGCCGCCCGCGGCGGCCTTGTCCGGGGCCTGAGGCGCCCCCACGTCGCGTTCATGTGGGCCATGGCCTACTGGGGATCGGGACGCGCCAGCGTTCTACCAGCGGAACACTCGGGAACTTCCGATGGGTTTAGCAGTCAAAGACGTCGACTGCTAAACTCATCCACATGAGGCACACCACCATGTCGTCCAACGCCCTTGTCGCCAACAACCTGCCGATCCCCAGCGCGATGGGCTCGCTGGAGGCCTACATCGGCGCCGTGCACCAGATCCCGGTGCTGTCCGTCGAGGACGAGCAACGGTTGGCACGCCGCCTGCGCGAGGACAACGACATCGCCGCCGCGCAGGAACTGATCCTGTCACACCTGCGCTTCGTGGTGCATGTCGCCCGCGGCTACAGCGGCTATGGCCTGCAGCTCGGCGACCTGATCCAGGAAGGCAACATCGGCCTGATGAAGGCGGTGAAGCGCTTCGACCCCGCGGTCGGCGTGCGCCTGGTCAGCTTCGCGGTGCACTGGATCCGCGCCGAGATGCACGAGTTCATCATCAAGAACTGGCGCATCGTCAAGGTCGCGACCACCAAGGCGCAGCGCAAGCTGTTCTTCAACCTGCGCAAGAGCAAGACCCGCCTGGGCTGGCTCAACGCCGAGGAAGTCCGCACCGTCGCCCGCGACCTCAACGTGTCGGAGCACGAGGTGCTGGAGATGGAGGCGCGCCTGTCCGGCCGCGACATCGGCTTCGACGCCCCCGACGATGCTGACGACGACCACGCCCCGCCGGCGCCCGCGCACTACCTGGTCGCCAACGACGAGGACCCGGCGCTGGCCTATGAATCCGCGGACAGCGAAGCCGACCAGCTGGAGGTCCTGCGCGAAGGCATGGCCCGCCTCGATGCACGCTCGCGCGACATCATCCGCCGCCGCTGGCTGGATGCCGACAGCAAGGTGACCCTGCAGGAGCTGGCCGACGAATACGGCGTCTCCGCCGAGCGCATCCGCCAGGTCGAGGCCAACGCGCTGAAGAAGATGAAGGCGCTGTTCGCGGCATAAGCCACGACGACGTACGACCCGCAGCGGCCCGCAGCGATCCGGGCCGTTCGTGTTTCCGGCTGGCACCGGCCGCCACGCGCTGCGTGCGGGGCCTGGGCCCCGCTACAGGGCCCGCTGCATGCGACGGTCGGGGATGATCCACATCATGGCCACGCTGCAATAGGTCAGGAAACCGAGTGCGGGCGAAAGGAACGTGGCTGCCATGCCCAGCGCATACAAGATGAGCGACAGCTTGCCCTTGTAGTCCGATCCGATCGCCGAGGCTAGGGTCGACTTCGCGCCGTGGTGCGCGACCAGGGTCCTCAGCCAGATGAAGTAGGCGACAGCCGCCAGCAATAGGTTCATGCCGTAGAGCAGCACGGGCTGCCGGGCGAAGTGGTTCTCGCCCATCCAGCCGGTCGAGAAAGGCAGCAGCGACAGCCAGAACAGCAGGTGCAGGTTGCTCCACAGCACGCTGCCGTCGACGCTCCTGACCGCCTGCATGGTGTGGTGGTGGTTGTTCCAGTAGATGCTGATGTACAGGAAGCTCAACAGGTAGCTGACGAACTTCGGCCACAGCGGCAGGAGCGCCTGGAAGCCTTCGCCATGCGGCACCTTGATCTCCAGGACCATGATGGTGATGACGATCGCGATCACGCCATCCGAGAAAGCCTCGAGTCGTCCCTTGTGCATGCGAGCCCCCTGCTGGTCGATGGTCACGCTGGCCGGTGCGCGCGGCAGAAGGCGAAATTACGGCCATGGCCATGCACGATCGCGAGCTGGATCCACACCATGGCCAGCGGCTCAAGGTAACGAGCGGACTTGAGCGGCCCCATGTCCACCGCGTCGAAGCCGATCAGACTGGCTAGGGCGATGACTTGCTGGCGTGCTGCTGCATCATCGCCGCAGACCGGCATGAACGGCAGCGTGCCCGGATAGCGGGCATCTGCCAGGTTCTCCGCCCCGGTGGTGTTGAAGGCTTTGACCACCCGCGCACCCGCTGCGAGTTGCGCCAGTGCCTCGGCGCCGCAAGTGTTGGTCCCGAGCGTCAGTCCGTCCAGCCCCGGCGCAAGTGGGTTGGTCGCGTCCACGAGCACCTTGCCCTGCCAATCCGCGATCCCGCGTGCGATGGCGCCGACGGCGGCATGCGGAACCGCGAGGATGACCAGCTCCGAGGCCGCCACCGCGTCTGGCGTCGCGCACACGCGCACGCTGCCATCCTCCGGGACATCGACTTCACGCAAGGACTTGTCCGGATCCGGCACGCCGTACACGACCTGCAAGCCGCGCTGCACGAACGCCCGCCCCAGCGCCTTGCCCACGTTGCCGGCCCCGATGATGGAAATACTCATTGCCCCAGCGCCTCCACGACCAGCCGGGCCGTGGCCTCGCCCGAGAAATTCTGCTGCCCGGTGACCAGGTTGCCATCGCGGATGGCGAAGCTGCGCCACAGGCCCGCCTGCACGTAATTGGCGCCCAGCGACTTCAGCCGGTCCTCGATGCGCCACGGCATCAGGTGCTGGCCGCGCGGCAGCATGCCGTAGGTCCAGACCGCTTCGTTGGCGAAGTCTTCCTCGACGTTGGCGAATCCGGTGACCGTCCTGCCCTTGGCCAGGAGTTCACCACGCGCGTCCTTGGCGAAGGCGAGGACGGCCACGCCATGGCACAACGCGGCCACGACCTTGCCCGCGGCGTGGAACGCCGCGAACTTGGCATGCAGGGCGGTCGCGCGTTCGAACGTGAACATCGGCGATTGCCCGCCCGCGACCAACAGCGCATCGAAGGCGTCGACCTCGATCGCCCCCACGGCTTTCGTGCTCTCCACCAACGCCTTCAGCTCCGGCGTGTGGATGAAGCCCTGGCTGATCAGGTCGGTCTTGCTATAGCCGCTGGGGTCGTTCGGATCGCTCATGGCATCGGCCACGCAGGCCCCCCCGTCGACGCTGAATATCTCCACGTGGTACCCGGCCTCCCGGAAGACATGGAACGGGTGCGACAGTTCGCTCCACCAGAAGCCGACCGGCCATCCGGTGGTGGTCGCAACCGCCGGGTTGGCGATCACGACCGCGATGCGCTTGGGCGTGGCGGCATTGACGACATTGGGGGATCTCAGGCTCATGGTGTCTGGCTCTGGCGATGGTCAGGCGAGCATGCAGTCGCCAAAATCAGCAATAAATAGTGTTGAATGCCATTTTGTGTTGCCTAAATGGACAACAATGGACCTTCCAACCCTGCGTGCCTTCGTCAAGGTGGTACAGGCCGGCAGCTTCACCCGCGCGGCCGATGCACTGGGCACGGAAAAGGCGCACCTCTCGCGTGTCATCGCACGGTTCGAGAAATCACAGGGCGTCCGCTTGCTGGAACGCACGACGCGGTCGCTTTCGTTGACCGAGGTCGGCCGCGAACTGTTCGAACGGGCGGTCGGCATCCTGGCCGCCGTCGATGATGCGGAACGCGCCGTGCAGCAGGCGCAAGGTGAGCCGCGCGGCGTGCTGAAACTCACCTGTGGCGCGGAATTCGGCATGCTCGCGGTAAGCGGCTGGATCTCCGAATATTTGCAGCAGTATCCCCAGGTTCGGGTGGAGGCGGACTACACGGGCCGCGTGCTCGACATCGTCCACGAAGGTTTCGATCTCGCGATCCGCGTCGGACCCTTGGCTGACTCGACCCTGGCGGCGCGCAAGCTCGGCGAGCTCCAGTACGGCTTGTACGCATCGGCCGGCTACCTCGGCCGGCACGGGTCGCCCGCGCATCCACGGGAATTGCCGCAGCATGCGTGCCTGGCGTTTTCGGGTGGCCGCCATCAAGCGCATTGGGCCTTGGCCGACGGCGACGACGCCTGCCCGGTCGACTTCGAACCGCGTCTGAGGGCCAACAACGTGTTCGCCGTGCGCGATGCGGCGATCGCGGGGCTCGGCATCGCCTTGCTGCCGCGCATGGTGGCCGCCAGCCCGGTGCGCGAGGGCGCCCTCGTCCACGTGCTGACGGCTTGGGCGCCAGCGTCGGTGCCGGTGCACGCGGTATTCGCCAGCGCGCGCTACCTGACGCCCAAGGTGCGTGCCTTCATCGCATTGGCGGCAGCGGGCATGCGATCGATGTCGCCGCCCGACCCTTAGCCCAGCTTCGCCGCCAGCAGCGCTTCCAGCTTGCGCTGGTCGGCGGCGAACTTGCGGATGCCGTCGGCCAGTTTCTCGGTGGCCATCGCGTCCTCGTTGTGCTGCCAACGGAACCCGGCTTCGTCCAGGCGCATGCCCGGCGCGGCGCGCGCGCCGTCGTCGACCAGCGCGCGTTCGACGGAATCGTCCGATTGCTCCAGCGCGGCCAGCAGGTCGGGCGAGATCGTCAGGCGGTCGCAGCCGGCCAGCGCCAGCACTTCGCCGGTGTTGCGGAAGCTCGCGCCCATCACCACGGTGTCGTAGCCGTGGCGCTTGTAGTGCCGCCAGATGCGCTGCACCGACTGCACGCCGGGATCGTCCACCGGCGTGGCCGGCGCGGCCATCCCGTTGGCCAGGTGCCAGTCGAGGATGCGGCCGACGAAGGGCGAGATCAGGAACACCCCGGCCTCGGCGCAGGCCACCGCCTGCGCGAACGAGAACAGCAGGGTCAGGTTGCACTGGATGCCTTCGCGCTCCAGCCGCTCGGCGGCGCGGATGCCTTCCCAGGTGCTGGCGATCTTGATCAGCAGCCGCTCGCGGCCGATACCGGCATCGGCGTACAGCTGCACCAGCTTGCGCGCCTTGGCGATGGTCGCCTCGGTGTCGAAGCTCAGGCGTGCATCGACTTCGGTGGAGACGCGGCCGGGCACCAGCTTGAGGATCTCGCCGCCGATCGCCACCGCGAGGCGGTCGCCGGCATCGCCGAGCTTGTCGTCGCCGCGCGCATCCGCGACCGCGGCGTCGAGGTGCACGGCATAGGCCGGCAACGCGGCGGCCTTGAGCAGCAGCGAGGGATTGGTGGTGGCGTCGATCGGGCGGAAGCGCGCGATCGCCTCGATGTCGCCGGTGTCGGCGACGACGACGGACTGCTGGCGGAGTTGCTCGAGTTGGCTGGTCACGTGCGCGGCGCGGAAAGGGGGCGCCGCATTGTCGCCGAAGCGGGGGTTCAGTAGAGGTCCACCGGATCGACGTCGAGCGACCAGCGTACCTTGCGCGCTTCGGGTATCTCGTGCAGCCCGGGCACCAGCGCGGCCAGTGTCGCATGCAGGTCCCTGCGCTCGGTCGCGGACACCACCAGTTGCAGGCGCTGGTAGCCGGCCCGTCGCGGCATCGGCGCGGGCAGCGGCCCGTGCAGGACGATGCCGGGATCGGCCGTGGCCAGCCGCGCCTTCGCCAGCTGCAGGAACTGCATCGGCGGGTCCGCGTGCTTGGCCTCGGCGCGCAGCAGCGCGAGGTGCGCGAACGGCGGGAAGCCGGC
>JAFLEC010000102.1 GCA_017302095.1 Lysobacterales bacterium
CCGCCGCTGCCGGCGACGCCGCCCAGCAGGGTGCCGAGGCCGCTGCCGCCGCCACCGGCGAAGCCGTTGCCGAGACCGCCGCCAACGTCGAGCAGGCCACCGACGCTGCCGCCAGCGCCGCTGCCGAAGCCACCGCCGACGCCGCCCAGGCGACCGCCGACGCTGCGCAGAACGTCGCCGACAAGGCCGATGCCGCTGCCGCCGAAGCCAAGAAGTAATCGGCTTCGCGAAGCGCTCGAAAGGCCCGCTTCGGCGGGCCTTTCTTTTTTGGCGACGTCGGCATCGGCGCGGCTGCCGTACGCGCAGCGGGTATCCTTGCGGTTTGCCATCGCCAGGCCCGTCGCATGCCCGCGCTGACCACCCAACTCGACCCGCGCTCGCAGGATTTCCTCGACAACGCCGCCTTCCACCGCGACCTGGTGGCCGAGCTCGATCGCCGGCTGGCGCGCGCGGCCGACGGCGGCGGCGAGAAGGCCCGTGCGAAGCACACGGAGCGCGGCAAGCTGCTACCCCGTGAGCGCATCGACGCCCTGCTCGACCCGGGTTCGCCGTTCCTCGAGATCGCGCCGCTGGCCGCCGAGGGCATGTACGACGATGCCGCACCCGCCGCCGGCATGGTCTGCGGCATCGGCCGGGTGATGGGCCAGGAAGTCGTGATCGTCGCCAACGACGCCACCGTCAAGGGCGGCACCTACTTCCCGATGACGGTGAAGAAGCACCTACGCGCGCAGGAAGTGGCGCGCGAGAACCGGCTGCCCTGCATCTATCTGGTCGACTCGGGCGGGGCCTTCCTGCCACTGCAGGACGAGGTGTTCCCGGACAAGGAGCATTTCGGCCGGATCTTCTACAACCAGGCACGGCTCTCCGCCGAGAACATCCCGCAGATCGCGGTGGTGATGGGCAGCTGCACCGCCGGCGGCGCCTACGTCCCGGCCATGTGCGACGAGTCGGTGATCGTGAAGGAACAGGGCACGATCTTCCTCGGCGGCCCGCCGCTGGTGAAGGCGGCCACCGGCGAGGTGGTGGATGCCGAGACGCTGGGCGGCGCCGACGTGCACACCAGCATTTCAGGGGTCGCCGACCATTTCGCCGAGGACGACCGCCACGCGCTGGAGATCGCGCGCGGCATCGTCGGTTCGCTCAACCGCAAGAAAGTCGTGCCGGTGGCAACGCAGCCCATGCGCGAGCCGCTGTACCCGGCCGAGGAGCTGTACGGCATCGTGCCGAAGGACGCGCGCCGGCCGTTCGACATCCGCGAGGTGATCGCGCGCATCGTCGACGGCAGCGAGTTCCAGGAGTTCAAGGCGCGCTACGGCAAGACCCTGGTGACCGGCTTCGCCCACCTGCACGGCTACCCGGTCGGCATCGTCGCCAACAACGGCATCCTGTTCGCCGAGAGCGCGCTCAAGGGCGCGCACTTCATCGAACTGTGCAACCAGCGCGGCATCCCGCTGGTGTTCCTGCAGAACATCACCGGCTTCATGGTCGGCAAGAAGTACGAGCAGGCCGGCATCGCGAAGGACGGCGCCAAGATGGTGACCGCGGTGGCCTGCAGCCACGTGCCCAAGTTCACCGTGGTGATCGGCGGCAGCTTCGGCGCCGGCAACTACGCGATGTGCGGCCGTGCCTATGGTGCCCGCTTCCTGTGGATGTGGCCGAATGCGCGCATCAGCGTGATGGGCGGCGAGCAGGCGGCCAGCGTGCTGGCGACGGTGAAGCGCGACGGTATCGAGGCCCGCGGCGGCGTGTGGACGCCCGAGGAGGAAGCGGCGTTCAAGGCGCCGATCCGCCAGCAGTACGAGGACCAGGGCAACCCCTACTACGCCACCGCACGGCTGTGGGACGACGGCATCATCGATCCGGCCGACACCCGCCGCGTGCTGGGGCTGGGCCTGTCGGCCTCGCTCAATGCGCCGATCGAGGACCGCACCCGGTTCGGCGTGTTCAGGATGTGACGCGCTTCGCGGTCGGCGCCCGACGCGGAGCACGACACGCATTCATGCGGGAATTTCGCACACGACGGTGCTAGCCTCGGGCGTTCATTACCCCAAGGAGCCGCCCCCATGGCCATCTGGAAAGATCCTGTCCAGCCCTCGAAGCCCGCCGAACCCGCGCGCTTCGAGGCACCGCCTGCCGCCGCAGACCCGGTCCACGCCCAGTCGCCGGTGCGTGCGGTCGACAGCGCTGCCCGTGAATCCGTGATCGCCGCCGACCTGCAGATCGAGGGCAAGATCGAAGGCAGCGGCCACGTCCGCATCGCCGGCAAGTTCAAGGGCGACGTCAAGGTACAGGGCAACCTCACCATCGAACAGGGCGCGAAGGTGTCGGGTGGCGTGACCGCGCACAAGGTCACCCTGGCCGGCGAGCTCGAAGGCAACATCGCCTCCGCGCAGCAGGTGGAACTGCAGCAGAGCGGCGTGATCAACGGCGACCTCAAGGCCGGTTCGCTGACCGTCGCCGCCGGCTCGCGCATTCGCGGGCATGTCGAATGCGGCTGGGACAAGGACGGCAAGGCCGCCGCCAAGCCGGAGACCGGCGCCACCGCATGAGCGCCGCGCGCCCGGGCGAGACGGGTGCGACCCGCACCTGTCCGCACTGCAAGACGACCATCCTGGAGAGCGCGGCGGTGTGCCCGGCGTGCCGGGGCCACCTGCGCTTCGACGCGCCCGCGGTGGACGCCGCGCAGCGCTTCGTGCCGCTGCGCGTCGAAGGCACCATCGACGCCAGCGAGGAAGGCGCGTTCGAATACACGATGGTGGTCGTGGTGCGCAACGAACACGGCCAGGAGATCGGCCGCCAGGTCGTGGCCGTCGGCGGCGTGTTCCCGGGCGAATCCCGCAAGTTCGAAGTCAGCGTCGAAGCCACCCGCGCCGCGCCGGGCGCCAAGCGCCGGCTGCGGCACTGAGCCGCGCGCTCAACCGCAGCTGTCGCAGCCGCCGCAGTCCTTGCCGGTCGCCATCGAGGTCGGCGCCAATCGCCGACTGATCGCCCGCATCCACGCCGGGCGTCCCTCGCGCAGCAGCGGCAACGCCAGCGCGATCCGCAGGCGCCGCGTGGTGCCCGGGAACCGCTTGTGCATGACCACCAGCACGCTGGCCAGCGCGGCCAGCGCGACCACCACGTACTGCAGCAGCAGCCCGCCGCTCATCCCAGTCCCATCGCCAGCGCGACGCGGTAGGCCACGAAGGCCGCAAGGTAGGCCAGCGCGAACAGGTAGCCGGTGGCGAACGCGGTCTGCCTCCACGAATGGGTTTCGCGACGGATCGTGGCCAGCGTGGAGATGCACTGCGGCGCGTAGATGAACCACACCAGCAGCGCGATGCCGGTGGCCGCCGACCAGTCCTGCGCGATCATCCCGCGCAGCACCTCGCTGGCGGCATCGTCGTTGGCGGCGGCCACCGCGTAGACGGTGGCCAGCGAGGACACCATCACCTCGCGCGCGGCCATGGTCGGGATCAGCGCGATGCTGATCCGCCAGTCGAAGCCCAGCGGCTCGAACAACACCGCCAGCGCGCGGCCGATGCGGCCCGCGAGGGTGTCCTCGATGCCGACGCCGGCCGGCACGTTCAGCAGCACCCACAGCAGGATGGTGAGGGCGAGGATGATCCCGCCGACGCGCTTGAGGAAGATCAGCGCGCGCTCCCACAGCCCGATGGCGAGGTCGCGCAGGTGCGGCACCCGGTACGAGGGCAGCTCCAGCAGCAGCGGGTGTTCGCCGCGGTCGCGGCGCCAGCGCTTCATCACCCAGGCCACCGCCAGCGCACTCAGGATCGCCGCCACGTACAGCGCGAACAGCACCAGCCCCTGCAGGTTGAACCAGCCCACCGCGCGCTGCGGGATGAACGCGCCGATCAGCAGTGCATACACCGGCAGCCGCGCCGAACAGGTCATCAGCGGCGCGACCAGGATGGTGGCGAGGCGATCGCGCGGATCCTGGATCGACCGCGTGGACATGATCCCCGGCACCGCGCAGGCGAAGCTCGACAGCAGCGGGATGAAGCTGCGGCCGGACAGGCCGGCGGCGGCCATGCCGCGATCCAGCAGGAACGCCGCGCGCGGCAGGTAGCCCGATTCCTCCAGCGCGAGGATGAAGGCGAACAGGATCAGGATCTGCGGCAGGAACACCACCACCCCGCCGAGGCCGGCGATCACGCCATCCACCAGCAAGCCACGCAGCGGCCCTGCGGGCAGCGTCGCGCCGACGGTGGCGCCGAGCCAGGCGGTGGCGGCCTCGATCGCATCCATCAGCGGCGTGGCCCAGGCGTACACCGCCTGGAACACCAGGAACATCACCAGCGCCAACGCCAGCAGGCCGAAGACCGGATGCAGCAGCCAGCGATCCAGTGCATCGTCGATCACCGCGGTCCGGCGCGGCATCGCCACCGCCAGCGCGAGCAGGCGCCGGGTCTCCGCATGCAGGGCCGCGCCGGGATCCACGCCGGGTGCGCCCGCGTCGTCCGCAGGCAGCGCCTGGCGGGGTTGCTGGGCGGCATCGCCGATCGCATCGAGTTGCGCCAGCAGGTCGCGGGCGCCATCGCGGCGGACCGCAACGGTTTCCACCACCGGCACGCCGAGTTCGCGTGCAAGCGCGGCGACGTCGATGTCGATGCCGCGCCGACGCGCCGCATCCATCATGTTCAGCGCCACCACCATCGGCCGGCCCAGCGCACGCAGCTCCAGCACGAAGCGCAGGTGCAGGCGCAGGTTGGTGGCATCGACCACGCAGACCAGCAGGTCCGGCGCCGGTTCGCCCGGATAGAAGCCGCGGATCAGGTCGCGGGTGACCGCCTCGTCGAGGCTGGCGGCGTTCAGGCTGTAGGCGCCCGGCAGGTCGAGCACCGCCACCGGCCTGCCGCCCGGCGTGCGCAGGCGCCCTTCCTTGCGCTCGACGGTGACGCCGGCGTAGTTGGCGACTTTCTGCCGGCTGCCGGTCAGCAGGTTGAACAACGCGGTCTTGCCGCAGTTCGGATTGCCGACCAGGGCAACGCGGGCGATGGCCGGCGCGGCGTTCATGCCGACGCCACCGGCGCGCGCAGGTGGATCCGCGCGGCCTCGGCGCGGCGCAGGGCGAAGCGGGTGAACCCGATCTGCACCAGCAACGGCTCTGCCCCGACCGGGCCGGCCGCGACCACTTCGACCTGCTCGCCGGCGACGAAACCGAGTTCGCGCAGGCGTTGCGCGATGCCGTCGTTGGGCGACTGGTCGAGCACCGCGTCGACCACGGCGGGCGTGCGGCGCGGGAGTTGCACGAGGGTCATGCCGGTCACGGGACAGATGACAAATGGGAATTGTTCTCATTCTATCATCGCGCGTGCATCGTGCATTGATCCCGGACAAGCCAACCCCGCCTTGCCCGCCCGCTATCATGCGAGGCCCACGACCAGGACCCGCCATGCCGCCGTCCCTGCAAACGAGGCTCGAAGGTGCGGTCGCGCGGCTGCGCCTCACCCGCCCCGCCGTGCACAACGCCTTCGACGCCGGCCTGATCGCCGACCTGACCGCGGCGCTGGCCGCGATCGGCGCTGATCCGGGCGTGCGCGTGCTGGTGCTGGAGGCCGAAGGCCCGTCGTTCTCCGCCGGCGCGGACCTGAACTGGATGCGCGGCATGGCTGCGGCCAGCGAGGCCGACAATCGCGAGGACAGCCTCGCCCTCGCCCGCCTGATGCGCACCCTGGACGCACTGCCCAAGCCGACGATTGCGCGGGTGCAGGGCGCGGCCTTCGGCGGCGGCGTCGGGCTCGTGGCCTGCTGCGACATCGCGATCGGCGTACCGGAGGCGAAGTTCGGCCTGACCGAATCGAAACTCGGCCTGCTGCCGGCGGTGATCTCGCCCTACGTCATTGCCGCGATCGGCGCGCGCCAGGCGCGGCGCTGGTTCGCCACCGCGGAACTCTTCGACGCCGCCGAGGCCCAGCGCATCGGCCTGCTCCACCAGGTGGTCGCAGCCGACCAACTGGATGCCGCCGTGCAGCGCCAGGTCGACCTGCTGCTGAAGGCGGGGCCGGTCGCCAGCGCATCCGCGAAGGCGCTGGTGCGCAGCGTCGCCGCGCATGCCGACGGCGCGCGCCACGATGCCGACAACGCCGCCCTGATCGCCCGCCTGCGGGTCTCGCCGGAGGGACAGGAAGGCCTGGCCGCCTTCCTCGACAAGCGCAAGCCGGCGTGGATCGCCGAATGAGAGCCGACGCCTGATGTTCGCCACCCTGCTCATCGCCAACCGCGGCGAGATCGCCTGCCGCGTGATCCGCACCGCGCGCCGGCTCGGCATCCGCACCATCGCAGTGTTCTCCGAGGCCGACGCCGACGCCCAGCACGTGCGGCTGGCCGACGAGGCGCACTGCATCGGCGGCCCGCGCCCGCAGGACAGCTACCTGCGCGGCGATGCCATCCTCGAGGTCGCCCTGCGCACCGGCGCGCAGGCCATCCATCCGGGCTACGGCTTCCTCAGCGAGAACGCCGACTTCGCCGACGCGGTGCTGGCCGCCGGCATCGCCTTCGTCGGCCCGTCCGGCGCGTCGATGCGCAAGATGGGCAGCAAGGCCGGCGCCAAGGACCTGATGGCCGCCGCCGGGGTGCCGGTGGTGCCCGGCTACACCGGCGAGGACCAGTCACCCGGCCTGCTCCAGCGCGAAGCCGACCGCATCGGTTATCCGCTGATGATCAAGGCCGCGCACGGCGGCGGCGGCAAGGGCATGCGCATCGTGCGCGACGCCGGCGAGTTCGCCGCCCACCTGCAGAGCTGCCAGCGCGAGGCCGCGAATGCGTTCGGCCGCGACCGTGTGCTGCTGGAACGCTACATCGAGCATCCGCGCCACATCGAGATCCAGGTGTTCGGCGACCACCACGGCGGCGCGATCCACCTCGGCGAACGCGAATGCTCGGCGCAGCGCCGCTACCAGAAGGTGCTGGAGGAATCGCCCTCGCCATTCCTGACCCCGGCACTGCGCAGCCGCATGGGCGCGGCGGCGGTGCTGGCCGCGCGCGCGATCGACTACGCCAACGCCGGCACGGTGGAGTTCATCGTGGCGCCGTCGGGCGAGTTCTTCTTCATGGAGATCAACACCCGCCTGCAGGTCGAGCACCCGGTCACCGAGGAAGTCACCGGCCTCGACCTGGTCGAATGGCAGTTGCGCATTGCCGCCGGTGAACCCGTGCCGCTGGCGCAGGACGCCGTGGTCCAGCGCGGCCACGCGATCGAGGTGCGGCTGTACGCGGAGGATCCGGATGCCGGCTTCCTGCCGGGCTCCGGCACGCTGCAGACCTTGCGCCTGCCGGCGCCCTCGCGGCACGTGCGGATCGATGCGGGCGTGGTGGAAGGCGACGTGGTGACGATCTTCTACGACCCGATGATCGCCAAGCTGATCGTCTGGGACGAGGATCGCCCGCGCGCCCTCGCCCGCCTGCGCGATGCGCTGGCCCGCTGCGAGATCGCCGGTCCGAAGTCGAACATCGGCTTCCTCGAGCGACTGGTGCGGCATCCCGCGGTGACCGGCGGCAGCATCGACACCGGCTACCTCGACCGCCACCTCGAGGAATTCCTCGCGCCGACGGAAACACCCCGGGCGCTGCTGCTGGCCGCGGCCACCGCCCACCTGCTGGCGAGCGAAGCCGACGCCCGCGATCGCGCGCGCGCCAGCGACGACCCGACCTCGCCGTGGGCGTCCGCGGATGGCTGGCGGCT
>JAFLEC010000103.1 GCA_017302095.1 Lysobacterales bacterium
GCGCCTGCTGGACGCCGACGTCAATGGGCGTCGGATCTGGCGGCTGCGGGTCGGGCCGGTGGAAGAGGCGCGTGCACCGGAACTTGCGGCGCGCCTGGTCGGTCTGGGTTTCGGCCAGCCGCAGCGCGTGCGCGACTGACGCCCGCCACGATCGCGGCGGTTTGGTGACGGCGATCGGGCCATGCCGGCTGGATGCGGCTTAAAATGTTCGATTGCACGTGTTTTCGCCGCGTCGATGCGGCCAGAGGAGTGTTGTTGATGCGTTCGCGTTCGCTGCTGTTCGTCGCGCTGGCCACCGCCGGCATCGTCCTGGGTTCCGGCCTGGCCACCGCGCAGGCACCCGCGCCGGCAGCGGCCCGTCCCGCCGCGCTGAGCGACAACCTGCCGATCCCGGACGCGCCCGCGCCCGCGACCAGCAGGGCCTGGCTGGTGATGGACTACGCGACCGGGCAGGTGCTGGCCGGCGAGAACATCGACACCCCGGTCGAGCCGGCGAGCATCACCAAGGTGATGACCAGCTACGTGATCGCCGCGGAGATGGCGGCGGGCAAGGTCAGGCCCACCGACCAGGTGATGATGAGCGAGCGCGCGTGGCGCGAGGGCGGCGCCGGCACCGACGGCAGCTACAGCGGGTTCGAGGTCAACCAGAGCGCGCCGCTGGTGGAGATGGAAAAGGGCATGGTGGTGCAGTCGGGCAACGATGCCGCGATCGCGCTGGCCGAGCACGTGGCGGGCAGCGAGCAGGCCTTCGCCCAGCTGATGAACGCCTATGCCAAGAAGATCGGCATGAAGGCCTCGCATTTCGTGAACCCGCACGGCCTCACCGCCGAGGGCCACATGACCACCGCGCACGACCTCGCCCTGCTCGGCCGCGCGCTGATCCGCGATTTCCCCGAGGCCTACAGCTACAACAAGATCAAGGAATTCACGGTCGGCCCGATCACCCAGCCGAACCGCAATCTCCTGCTGTGGCGCGACCCCAGCGTCGACGGCATCAAGACCGGCCACACCTCCAGCGCGGGCTACTGCCTGATGGCGTCGGCCAAGCGCGGCGACCAGCGCCTGATCACGGTGGTGATGGGCGACACCAGCGAGAACCAGCGCGCGGTGGACTCGCAGGCGCTGCTCAACTGGGGCTTCCGCTTCTACGAATCGCACCAGCTGTACGCCGCCAACAAGTCGCTGGCCACGCCGAAGGTGTGGAAGGGCGATGCGGACACGGTGCAGGTCGGCGTCGCCCAGCCGCTGCTGGTGTCCACCCCGCGCGGCAAGTACGACCGCCTGAAGGCCAGCATGGAGCTGCCGAAGTCGCTGGTGGCGCCGATCGCCAAGGGCCAGAAGCTCGGCACGGTGAAGGTCGCGCTGGACGGCAAGGTGGTCGCCGAGGCGCCGCTGGTGGCGCTGCAGGGCGTGGAGGAGGGCGGCTTCTTCAAGCGCCTGTGGCATGCCCTGCTGATGTGGTGGGCCGAGTAGGCCCGCCACCGGTTGGGTCCGGCCACGCGCGTCCCCATACTGCGGCCATGGACATCCATTCCGACAACCCAGAGCACGGCTTCCAGTTCCCCGGCACCTTCGAGCTGTCGGCGATGGGTGCCGCCGACAAGCACCTCGAGGCGGACCTGCCGCGGCACCTGATGGACGCCGGCATCGAGGTCCTGCACGAAACCGTCAACTGGAAGCATTCGTCCAGTGGCAGGTACGTGTCGGTGCGGATTTCCTTCCGCGCGAATTCGCGCGAGGACTACGACCGCGCGCACCAGGCGCTGCGCGACCATCCCGAAGTGAAGTGGACGCTCTGAGCGCACGCTGCGTGGCCGATGCGGGACCGGCGGCAGCGCGTCCCGCGATCGTCCGCGACCTTGGCCGCCAGCCGTACGAACCGGTGTGGCGGGCGATGCAGGCCTTCACCGATGCGCGTGACGAGGCCACCGACGACGAGTTGTGGTGCGTCGAGCACGATCCCGTGTTCACCCTCGGCCAGGCCGGCAAGCCGGAGCACGTGCTGATGCCGGGGGAGATCCCGGTGATCCACGTCGACCGCGGCGGCCAGGTGACCTACCACGGTCCCGGCCAGCTGGTGGCCTATCCGCTGCTCGACCTCAAGCGCCTGAAGATCGGCGTGCGCGACTACGTGTGCAAGATCGAGCAGGCGATCATCGACACCCTCGCCGAGTGGAACATCGACGGTCAGCGAAAGGCCGGCGCGCCCGGCGTGTACGTCGCCGGGGCCAAGATCGCCGCGCTCGGCATCCGCGTGCGCCGCGGCTGCAGCTTCCACGGCCTGGCCTTCAACATCGCCGGCGAGAGCACCGCGCCGTTCCTGCGCATCAATCCCTGCGGCTACGAGGGCCTGCAGGTGGTGGCGCTGTCCGACCTCGGCGGACCGTCCTCGCTGGACGCGGTGCGGCCGGTGCTGCTGGCGCAGCTGGCGCGGCAGTTCGGGCTGTCCCTCCGCCACGATGCGGCGCGGCCCGCGCTGCCGGCCACCGCCTGAGCCGGCATCGGCGATAATCGCGGCATGAGCACCCAGCCCCGCAGCATCCCCCTGGCCGTCGTCGGCGATGGTGCCCCGTCGACGGAGCCCGCATCCCTCGAGCCCGGCGTCCGCCAGGTCGCCGAGGACAAGATCGCGCGTTCGCCGGTCGCGTTCGTCGAGGCGCCGGTGCTGCGCAAGCCCAGCTGGATCCGCGTGCGCATCCCCAGCGGCAACGCGGTGCAGGCGCTCAAGGCCAAGCTGCGCGAGAACCGCCTGGTCACCGTCTGCGAGGACGCCAGCTGCCCGAACATCCACGAGTGCTTCGGCCACGGCACCGCCACCTTCATGATCATGGGCGACGTCTGCACCCGGCGCTGCAGCTTCTGCGACGTCGCCCACGGCCGGCCGAAGCCGCTGGACGCCGACGAGCCGCGGCGGCTGGCGCAGACCATCGCCGACATGGCCCTGAAGTACGTGGTGATCACCAGCGTCGACCGCGACGACCTGCGCGACGGCGGCGCCCAGCACTTCGTCGACTGCATCCGCCTGACCCGCGCCGCGGTCCCGGGCATCCGCATCGAGGTCCTCACCCCGGATTTCCGCGGCAAGGGCCGGATGGAGCGCGCGCTGGACATCCTCGCGGCGTCGCCGCCGGACGTGTTCAACCACAACATCGAGACCGTGCCCGACCTCTACCGCAACGTGCGCCCGGGCGCGGACTACCAGTGGTCGCTGGACCTGCTGCGGCAGTTCAAGGCGCGCCATCCCGACATCCCGACCAAGTCCGGGATCATGCTCGGCCTCGGCGAGACCATGGAGCAGGTGCAGGCGACCCTGCGCGACCTGCGCACGCACGACGTCGAGATGGTCACCATCGGCCAGTACCTGCAGCCTTCGCCGGCGCACCACCCGCTGCTGCGCTACTGGACGCCGGACGAGTTCAAGGCGCTGGAGGACTACGGGTATGCGCTCGGGTTCTCGCACGTCGCCTCGGGGCCGATGGTGCGCTCCAGCTACCACGCCGACCGCCAGGCCGCCGGCCTCGCCTGAGCGCGGCAACGCAGCGTCCCGCCCGCGGCGGGGATGGCGTTCACACACGCCCGCGGCGGGCCGTTAGAGTGGAGGCGCACCCGATGGCGAACTTCCGGCACTGTGCCGGGGTCGCAATCCCGCGCATCCTGCACGACCACGGCGCCCCCCGCCCGGAACCCCGATGAAGCCGACCCGCACCCTGCTCGCCCTCACCCTTGGCCTGGCCCTGGCCACCCCGCTGGCGCTGCTCGCGCGCGCCGATGGCGGGTTGCCGGCCGCCGGCCCCACGCCCGACCAGGCCACCACCTCGCGGCTGGTCTACGGCCTGCTGTCCGACAGCCGCTACGCCTACCGCCCGCGCTCGCTGGACGATGCGCTCTCGCGCGACGTGCTCAAGCGCTACCTCGAGGCGCTGGACCCGGGCAAGGTGTTCTTCACTGCGCAGGACGTGGCCGGCTTCGGCAAGTACCAGGACCAGCTGGACGATGCGATCAAGTCCGGCGACGTCGCCCCGGCGTGGGCGATCTTCGGCGTGTACCGCCAGCGCACCAGCGAGCGCATCGCGTACGCGCGCGGCCTGCTGAAGGGCGGCTTCGACTTCAGCGGCGACGACCGCTATGCGTTCGACCGCGAGGACGCGCCGTGGGCCGCCGACACCGCCGCGCTCGACGCGCTGTGGCGGCAGTCGGTCAAGAACGACTGGCTGCGCCTGAAGCTCGCCGGCAAGCAGCCCGACGAGATCCGCAAGACCCTCGACAAGCGCTACGCCAATTCGCTGGACACCATCGCCAAGCTCAAGGGCGAGGATGTGTTCCAGAGTTTCCTCAATGCCTATGCCGGCGCGATCGATCCGCACACCGATTACCTGACCCCGCGCAGCGCGGCGAACTTCAACCTGACCATCTCCAATTCGCTGGAGGGCATCGGCGCGGTGCTGCAACCGCAGGACGACATGATCGTGGTGCGCGAACTGGTGCCGGGCGGACCCGCCGCGCGCAGTGGCCGCCTCAAGCCCGGCGACCGGGTGACCGCGGTGGGCCAGGGCGCGTCCGGCGAGATGAAGGACGTGGTCGGCTGGCGGGTGGACGACGTGGTCCAGCTGATCCGCGGTCCCGCCGCCTCGGTCGTGCGCCTGGACGTGCTTGCCGCCGAAGCCCCGCTGGACAGCAAGCCCAGCCGGCTGGTGCTGACCCGCGCCAAGGTGCGGCTGGAGGACCAGCGCGCCAAGGCCGAGACCATCACCGTGCCGGCCGCGGCCGGACAGCCGGCCCGCCGCATCGGCGTGGTCAAGCTGCCCGGCTTCTACCAGGACTTCGAGGCGCGCCGCCGCAACGACGGCGACTACGCCTCGGCGACCCGCGACGTCGCCAAGCTGCTGGCGCAGTTCCGCGCGCAGAAGGTCGATGGCGTGGTCCTCGACCTGCGCAACAACGGTGGCGGCTCGCTGGGCGAGGCGATCGAACTGACCGGCCTGTTCATCGACCGGGGCCCGGTGGTGCAGGTGCGCGAATCCGGCGGCCGGGTCAGCGTGGAAGACGACAGCGACGCCGGCGTGGCCTGGGACGGGCCGCTGGCGGTGCTGGTCAACCGCGGGTCGGCGTCGGCGTCGGAGATCGTGGCCGGCGCGATCCAGGACTATGGCCGCGGCCTGGTGATCGGCGAGACCACCTTCGGCAAGGGCACGGTGCAGAACATGGTCGACCTCGACCGCTGGCCGGCCAACGAGAAGCCGCGCTTCGGCCAGGTCAAGCTGACCATCGCCCAGTTCTTCCGCCCCGACGGCAGCAGCACCCAGAACAAGGGCGTGGTCCCCGACGTCAGCTTCCCGGCCAGCGTCGATGCCAGCGAGTTCGGCGAAAGCACCTACGACAACGCGCTGCCGTGGACCCGCATCGCCGCCGCACCGCACGTGCGCTACGGCAACTTCGCGGCGATGCTCGGCACCCTCGGCACGCGCCACCAGGCGCGGGTGGCCAAGGACGTCGAGTTCCAGTGGTGGGTCGAGGACGTGCGCACCTTCCGCGAGGAAACCGCGAAGAAGTCGGTCTCGCTCAACGAAGCCGAACGCCGCGCCGAACGCGACAAGTTCGATGCGCGCCGCAAGGAACGCATCGCCGCGCGCGAGAAGCTGGGGCTGGCCCGCGATCCGCTGGCGGATGCGCGCAACGACGACGGCCTGCTGGCCGACGAGCGCGACGTCGCCAAGGATGCCGCGCGCGACGAGGCCGCCAAGAACGCGCCGGATCCGTTGTTGCACGAATCCGCGGCGATCCTCGCCGATGCGGTCGGGCTGTTGGGCGCGGACGCGAAGCTGGCGGCGCAGGTGCTGCCGGTGTCGCGCACCGCTGCGCACTGGGTGGACTGACCGCCGCCCGCCACCGTCCCCTTCGCCACGCGACGGGCGCCTTCGGGCGCCCGTCGTGCATCCTGCGACCCACAAACCGGATCCTGCCGCCATGGACCACCCCACCGCTCCCGCCTCCCGTGTCGCGCTCGCGCTGGCCGCGGTGTTCCTGATCTGGGGCTCGACCTACCTCGCGATCCGCTTCGCGCTGGAGGGCGGTTTCCCGCCGTTCCTGCTCGGCGGCATCCGCTTCCTGATCGCCGGCGGGCTGGTGTTCGCGTTCCTGCGCCTGCGCGGGGTGGCGCCGCCGACGCGTGCGCAGTGGCGCAATGCGGCGGTGATGGGCGTGCTGCTGCTGGTGCTGGGCAACGGCATGGTCAATTTCGCGGAAAAGACCGTGTCCTCGGGCATGGCCGCGGTCGCGGTGGCGTCGGCGCCGCTGTGGATGGGCGTGTTCGCGGCGCTGCGCGGGCAGCGGCCCAGCCGGATCGAATGGATCGGCCTGGCGATCGGCTTCGTCGGCGTGGTCTGGCTCAACGCCGGCAGCCGCCTCGATGCCTCGTCCGCGGGCATGCTGGCCCTGCTGGTCGCCACCATCGCGTGGTCGTTCGGCTCGATCTGGAGCCGTGGCCGCGACCTGCCGTCGCCGTTCATGGCCTCCGCCGCGCAGATGCTGTGCGGCGGCCTGGCGATGCTGGTGCTGGGGCTGGCGATCGGCGAACGCTTCGACGCGATGCCGACCCCGGCGGGCCTGGCCGCGTTCGCCTACCTGGTGGTCGCCGGGTCGATCATCGGCTTCTCCGCCTACATCTGGCTGCTGCACCACGTGCGACCCGCGCTGGCCGGCAGCTATGCCTACGTGAACCCGGCGATCGCGGTGGCGCTGGGCGCGTGGCTCGCCGGCGAGCGCTTCGGCCGCCACGAGTTGCTGGCGATGGGCGTGATCCTGCTCGGCGTGGTCGCGATCACCGTGGCGAAGGCGCGCCCCAAGTGACCGCGATCGACCGGCGCGGGACGTGGGTGGCGGTCGGCGCCTACGTCCTGTGGGGCGTGATGCCGCTGTACTGGCATTTGCTGAAGGCGGTGCCGTCGCTGCAGATCGTGCTGCACCGGATCGCGTGGAGCGCCTTGTTCGTCGGTGGTTACCTGCTGTGGCGCGACGGCCGCGGCTGGCTGCGGCGCACGCTGGCGCAACCGCGCCTGGCCTGGATGCTGGCGCTGAGCGGCGTGCTGATCGCGTTCAACTGGGGCCTGTACATCTGGGCGGTGAATGCCGGCCACGTGGTCGAGACCGCGCTGGGCTACTTCATCAACCCGCTGCTCAACGTGGTGATCGGCGTGCTGTTCCTGCACGAGCGGCTGCGCCGGCTGCAATGGCTGTCGGTCGCGGTCGCCGCCGCGGGCGTGCTGTGGCTGGCGCTGCGCTACGGCCAGGTGCCGTGGATCGCGCTGGCGCTGGCGGCCTCGTTCGGCCTGTACGGGGTGGTGCGCAAGCTCGCGCACGTGGATGCCGTGGCCGGGCTGGGCGTGGAGAGCGCCTACCTGTGCCTGCCGGCGATCGGCTTGCTGCTGTGGACCGAGGCGCAGGGCGCCGGCGGCTTCGGTGCCGGCTACGGCGCGGCGGCGAGCGCGTTGCTGGTGCTCGGCGGCATCGTCACCGCGCTGCCGCTGGTCGGGTTCGCGTATGCGGTGCGGCGCATCCCGCTGGCGACCGTGGGCCTGCTGCAGTACATCGCGCCGACCCTGCAGTTCCTGATCGGCGTGCTGGTGTTCCGCGAGCCCTTCGACCGCGAGCGCCTGATCGGCTTCGCCTGCATCT
>JAFLEC010000104.1 GCA_017302095.1 Lysobacterales bacterium
CAGCCGCCGCGCAGCAACACCGCCGCGGCCACGTTCTCCTTCAGCGGCGCCTCGCCTTGCGCGCGCCGCCAGCCGCGGCGATGCATCGGGCCGCCGCCGAGGTCGATCGACAGGATCGCGCGGCCCTTGCGCACGACCAGATTGACGCGCAGGTCCGGCGAGTCGACGTCGACGTCGGGCCGTTGCCCGGTGCTCGCGCGCAGGGTGTCGACGATGGCGTCCTTGACCCGCTGCGCGGCATAGCGTGCGTGGGTGATGCCGCTGCCGGACACGTGCGCGTCGATCGCGAAGGTGTTGGCGGGCGCGAGGTGCTGGCGCCAGTCGATCGCGGCCGCGCCGGCGTACAGCGCATGTTCGTCCGCGCAGTCGAATTCGGCGATCGGCCACAGGATGCGGCTGGCCAGGCGCGACCACATGACCGCCCGCTGCGCATCCTGCAACGTGCCTTCGGCATTCGCGCCGGCGATCGCCGCGGTGGCCCGCTCGCATCCCAGCGCGACCAGTTCGTCGGCCAGCAGGTACTCCAGGCCCTTGCCGCAGCTCGCGAAGAAGGTCATCGGCTCACAGCCCCGCCAGCAGGTCGGCGAAGGCGCGGGCGCTGGCCGCCACGTGGCGCTCGAGGCGGTGGCCGTCGTCGACCAGCAGCAGGGTGGCGTTGCGCGCGCCGGCCCACTCGACGACCCCCGCGGCGGGGATCAGGGCGTCGTGCCAGCCGTGGATGATCGAGATCGGCACCGCGCCGGCATCCAGCGTGGGCGCCGGTCCCATGTGGATCGGCGGCGCCATCAGGAACAGGCCGCGCAGCGGCACGGCCAGCGACACCCGCGCCGAAATCCATGCGCCCAGGCTGGAACCCGCCAGCACCACCGGGCCATGCGTGGCGGCGTCTTGCGCGCGTTGCTGCAGGCGCTGCAGGCGCGCCAGCACGTCGCCGAACGGACTGACCTCGCGCTTGCCGTCGAGGTCCGTGTAGTCCGGACGCTCATGGCTCCAGCCGAGCCGCTCGGCGACTTCCGCCAGCGCGGTGACCTTGGTCGCATCGGGTCCGCTCTCGAAACCGTGCGAGAGGATGCAATGCCCCTTCATTCGCCCACCACCGCATCGCCCAACCGCAGGCTGCCGCCCTCGAGGATGCGTGCGCACAGGCCGCCCATGCCGCGCATCGCGTTGTAGCCGCCGGGCCCGAGCGCGGCCTCCATGCGCGAACACGGATCGCAGGCGTCGGTGCCTTCGAGCAGCACCTCGCCGATGCGGAAGCGGCGCCCGCGCAACGCGGCCAGCGGGATGCCGGACACGACCAGGTTGCGGCGCAGGGTGGCCGGCGCAAGCGTGGCATGCCCCGCGAGCATGGCGATGGCAGGCAGGTGCTCGGCCTGGATCACGGTGATCCCGCGCTTGCCGCTGCCGCCCGCGTAGCGGTCCCCGCGCAGGCCGCCGCCGGCCTCGGCATCCGCCGACGCGACCTCGCGCATCGGCACGTCGCGCGCCGGGCGCAACCCGATCCATTCGACCCGGCCGCTGCGCGGGAACTGCGCGAACAGGCGTCCGAGCTCGGATTCGGGGGGCGGTTGCTTCATCCGCGAATGCTAGCATCGCCGCATGCCGCGGCCCGACATCCACCTGCAGCCCCTGCCCTACGTGGACGCGCTGTCGGCGCGCGACCTGGCCACCATCGACACGGTGGTCCTGCATTGCACCGAGCTACCCGACCTCGCCACCGCGCGCACCTACGGCGAGCGCGTGCTGTACGCCAGCGGCACCGGCAACAGCGGGCATTACTACATCGACCGCGACGGCACGATCGTCGAATACGTGCCGGTCGCGCGCATCGCCCACCACACCCGCGGCTGGAATCCCCGCAGCGTCGGCATCGAACTGGTCAACACCGGCCGCTACCCCGACTGGCTGGACTCCCGCCGGCAGGCGATGGACGAGCCCTACACCGAGGCGCAACTGGCCGCGCTGCTGGCGTTGCTGCGCGACCTGCGCGCACGCCTGCCCGGGCTGGCGCAGGTGGCCGGGCACGAAGACCTGGACTTGGACGAAGTCGAAGCCAGCGACGATCCCGCCCTGCGGGTCCGGCGCAAGCGCGATCCCGGCCCGCTGTTCCCATGGCCGGAGGTCCTGGCCACGATGCCCTTGCGGCGCATCCGGGCCGCCAGCAACGACTGAACGCACACGCTGCGAGGCGGTCGCGCACCTTTAATTCAGCGATCGCTGATGCTGCATCGCCAGATGCCGTTTGGCGACTTGCGTGCAAGGCTCGATACCACACCCCGTATGGCATCCGGAGCCGTCCATGTCGCGTCGCACCTTCGCTGCACCCGTCGCGTTGCTCGCCCTCGCCTGTGCACCCGCTTTCGCGGCCTCGCCGCTGATGTCGGCCGAATGGACCCAACAGGCCTGCACCGCCTGGAACCAGAACCCGACGCTCACCAACGGCCTCGCGAAGTGGATCGGCAACGACAAGGGCCGAGGCTACAAGGCGATCCACCTGTACCGCACCGACTGCGGCGCGAAGACGGCCACCGAACTGACGATCGTGAAGGAAGCCGGCAAGGCGGTGTGCCAGTACGGCGGGCCGATCAAGCATGCCAAGCTGGACTACGCGGTGGACTACACCATGCATGCCACTACCGCGCGTTGGGATGAGATGGGCCAGGGCAAGTACGGACCCATGAAGGCGATGATGTTCGGGCGCCTCGAGTTCAGCGGCCCGAAGATGGAGGCGATGGGGGTAATGGGTCCGTTCGAGGCCTTCCTCCGGATGCCGGGCAAGGTCGCCTGGGACAAGGCCTGCCCGGGCGGCTGAGGCCGCCCGGCGGGACAGTCCGTCGCGGGTGCGCCGGTATACTGCGCACCCCGCTCCGACCCTGCGCCCGCATGCCGAACGCGCCCGTCCACGCACCCGCCTCCGAAGCCGACGAACTGGTCGGCCTGCTCTCGCTGGAGCGGCTGGAGGACAATCTATTCCGCGGGCAAAGCCGCGACATCGGCACCAAGTACGTGTTCGGCGGCCAAGTCCTGGGACAGGCGCTCACGGCCGCGCAGGCTACCGTCGAGACCGACTCCCCTCGCGCCGCGCATTCCCTGCATGCCTACTTCCTGCGCGCGGGCGACATCGAGCACCCGATCGTCTACGACGTCGACCGCACCCGCGATGGCGGCAGCTTTTCGGTGCGCCGCGTGAGCGCGATCCAGCACGGCAAGGTGATCTTCTTCTGCGCAGCCTCATTCCAGGAAGCCGAAGCTGGCGCCGAGCACCAGCTGTCGATGCCGGAAGTGCCGCGCCCCGAAGACCTGGAACCGGCGCCCGCGATCCCGCCCGAGAAGCTCGCGCAACTACCGATCAAGGTGCAACGCTGGCTTGACCGCCAAGGCCCGTTCGAATTCCGCCACGTTTACCCGCGCGACGAATTGAATCCACCGAAGCGCCCGCCCTACCAGCAGGTGTGGTTCCGCCTGAGCGCGCCGGTGGGCGATGCGCCGGAGCTGCATCGCGCCCTGCTCGCCTATGCCAGCGACTTCCACTTGCTCGGCACCGCGACCTTCCCGCACGGGATCAGCTATTACCAACCAAACGTGGCGATGGCCTCGCTTGACCACGCCCTCTGGTTTCATCGGCCGTTCCGCGCAGACGAATGGCTGCTCTACAGCCTCGACAGCCCGAGCGCGCAAGGCGCGCGCGGGATGGCGCGCGGGCTCGTCTTCGACCGCGCCGGCCGCCTGGTGGCCAGCACGGCGCAGGAAGGCATGATCCGGGTAGCACCGCCGCAGGCCCGCGCATGAGGCAGGTCTTCACCAGCCCGCGGCTGGAGAACGTGGAGGCGGTGGCGGAGCTGCTGCGGGCCGAGGGGATCGAGGTAAGGATCACCGAAGGCCGTTCCTACCGCGGCAACCGACGCAGCAGCTTCAGTTACCGCGAACGCGAGGATGCCGGCCCGCAACCGGCGGTGTGGATCGTGCGCGCCGAGGACCAACCGCGCGGGCGCGAGCTGTTGCGCGACGCGGGCCTGCTGGAGAGTTCGCGCGGCGAGGGCAGCTACCTGCCGCTGTCGTCGGTGCACGACGCCAGGGACGGCGATGCAGCCGCGGCCAAGGCCCGGCGCACGACGAGGATCAAGCTCGGCTTGCTGGCGTTGATCGCGATCATCGTCGGCGCGATGGTGTTCGCGACCCGCGCACCGGATCCTGCGCCGCAGGCCTCCACGCGCGCGCCGCCAGGACCCGCGCTGGTGCCGCAACCGATCGATGTGCTGGACACCTACCGGGCCGACGTGCCGACCGCCTTGGCACGGTTGGCGATAGAACAAGCGCTGGGCACGCCGCCGCCCGCGCGCGCCTGCGTCGAAGTCGATGGCAAGGACCCGTCCCCCACGCTGTTGCAGGGCCTCGCCACGGGCCGCACCGTGGTTGCCGCGATGTCCGCATGCCCGGCGCCACCCGCGCGGCGGATCGTAGTGTCGGAGTACATGACCGACGGCAGCGGCAGCGGCAGCGTGCGGGTGCAGGTCGATGGCGCCGTGCCGCGCATCCTCGACGTGGAGCGCGACGGCACCCGCTGGCGCATCCTGCGCACGCGCTGACCAACCCCGGACACGAAGACGCCCGGCATCGCCGGGCGCCTTCGGTCAACCTGGCACGCGGGATCAACCGCGCGACTGGCGCATGCCGCCGCCGTGGTGCATCCCGCGCCCCTTGTGCATCGGCTTGAAGGCATCGAACTCGGCCTTGCTGACCGTGCCGTTGTTGTCGGCATCCATGCGCTCGAATGCCTTGCCGGCGCGTTCGATCCGCTCTGCCTCGGTCGGCGCCGGGCGCATCCGGTCCTGCTTGCCCGCGGCCTTCGCCTGCTCGGCCATGTGCGCACGACGTTCGGCACTGCGCGCGCCCTGCTCGACCACGAATTCGTCGCGGGTCAGGCGCCCATCGCGGTTGGCGTCCGCGCCGGTGAAGAACTCGGCGCGCATCGCGGCCTTGCGCGCCAGCCTGTCGCTGCGATCCAGGTAGCCGTCGCGGTTGGCATCCATCTCGTCGAAGCGCCCCGCGATCGCCCCTTCCGCAGCCCGGGCTTCGGCGCGGCTGATGCGACCATCCTTGTCGGCATCCAGTGCCTTCAGCCTGGCGCCGCGCTCGCCGCCCTGTCGACCCCCGCGCATTCCGCGCCCGTGCTGCGGGCGCTCGGCCGCGGTCAGCTTGCCGTCCTTGTCCTTGTCGAGTTGGTCGAAGCGGCTGGCGAGCTTGGGGAATGCGGCGGCTTCGCTGCGGTCGATGATGCCATCACCGTTCGCGTCGGGGCGCGCGGGGCCCGCAGCCGGCCGGGTCTGGGCGACGGCGAGGGTGGAGGCCAGCGCCACGGTGACCGCGGCCGCCAGCAGATGCAGCTTGTTCATTGCGTTTTCCTCCTTCCGGCCCGTGCCGGACTTGTGGATGGGAACGCCGGGGCGGCACGTCGGTTGACAGGCGCTGCCTGCTCCCGGCTGAACGCGCGGCGCTATGCTGGCTGCATGCAGGACGATGCCGACAACGTGCGGATGTTCCGGACCGGCGTGCATGCCTGCGGCTACTGGGAGGGCCGCGAGGCGCGCGACCTGGTCCTGGACCCGCGCGACCCGCGCCTGCCGGCGTTGTATCCCCTCGCGCTGTCCTGGGGGTTCCGCCGCTCGGGCGACATCCTGTACCGGCCGAGCTGTCCGGGCTGCCAAGCCTGCACCGCAGTACGCATCCCTGTCGCCGCGTTCGCGCCCGACCGCAGCCAGCGGCGATGCCTGGCGCGGAATGCCGACGTGCATGCGCGGATCGTGGCCCCGGTGCGTACCGACGAACACCTCGCGCTGTACCGCAAGTACCTGACACGGCGGCACCCCGGGGGCGGGATGGACGACCATGGCGCGCTCGAGTTCGAGCAATTCCTGGTGGGGCGCTGGAACGACGGCCGCTTCCTCGAGCTCCGCGAGGACGGCAGCCATCGCCTGCTCGCGCTCGCGGTCACCGACCTGCTGCCCGACGCGCTGTCCGCGGTCTACACCTGCTACGACCCGGACGCGGAGGCTCGCGGCCTCGGGACGCTGGCGATCCTGCGGCAACTCGAATGGGCTCGGCGCGATGGGCGTGCGCACCTGTATCTCGGCTACTGGATCGCGGGCCACGCGAAGATGGACTACAAGCGCCGCTTCCAGCCGCTGGAAGGCTTCGACGGCCGCGCCTGGCGACGGCTGGCGGCAGGCTGAAACACGACGCAGTCGTCGCTTTCGGGACGAGATCCGCCGCGATGTGAATTTTCCACATCGTTCAGGCGAAATTGCGATGCGATGATCGGGGGAGCGCGCGCCAGCGCATGGACACACCCGCAAGGCCATGGAAGAACCCGAGCACCGACTCCCCCGCGAGGTCCTCGACCACATCGCCCGCGACGCCGAACCGCGGCACTACCGCGACGGCGACATCCTGTTCCGCGAGGGCGATTCATCCGATTGCCTGTACGTGCTGCTGAAAGGCCAGCTCAAGGTGTATTCGCGCAACGCGAATGGCCGCGAGATGGTGTTCAACGTGCTCGGCCCCGGCGACATCGTCGGCGAGCTGTTCCTGGATGGCGGCAAGCGCTCGGCCTCGGTGAAGGCGGTCGGCGAGGTCGAATGCCGGATGGTCGATGGCGAGGCGATCCAGGCGCTGCTGCGCAGCGAACCCGACTTCGCCGAGGCCCTGGTCAAGCTGCTGATCGCGCGACTGCGCGCGGTAACCCGCAAGGCGCGCAGCCTGGCCCTCGACGGGGTCTACGAGCGCACGGTGGCGCTGCTGGAAGAATCGGCGACCACCTCGCCCGAAGGCCTGCGCGTGCCGCCGGAGCTGACCCAGCAGGAAATCGCCAACCGCATCGGTGCAAGTCGCGAAATGGTCAACCACGTGCTGCGCGACCTGGTGCGCGGCGGCCTGATCGTGAAGGACAGCCGGCATCGCATGACCATCGTCGGCAAGTTGCCGAAGCGCTGGTAGCGCCCCGCACGACGGCGATCCACCCGCACCGCAAATTAATACGGGCGCCGACATCCTGTCGGCGCCCGCCCGGGGTCACATCCAGCCTGCCTGCCTTGGCAGACGGATCGATGGTCGTTGCGGCTGGGGATGGTCGCAATGGAAATCTTCCACACGACGTTCAGCAACCCGAACGCGATGCCTCATGCGCCGGGCTTGGCTGCCGGCGTCTCCGCGGGTGGGGCGTCCTGCATGCCCGGCTCCAGCATCGGCCGGCTGCGCGTGCCGAACCCGAAGCCGTGGTCGCTGCGGGCGGAGACGATCATCCGCACCATGTTGCCGGGCACCATCAGTTCGAGCTCCACCTCTTGGCCATCCGCGGTGCGCCCTTCGAGGGTGAGCTCGATGAAGGCGCCGGCGGTGTCGACCTCGCGGCAGGGCACGTGCGGACCGGCCGGACCGTCCTGGAGGTAGGGCTTGATCGCATCGCCCAGCGCGTCGAGCGCGGGCGGGAAGAAGAACACGGCGTATCCGGTGGGTTCGTTCATCGCCGCAGCATGTCACGGATCGCGCAGTTCGACCGTCAACGCCGCGGCGGCATCGCGGGCGATCGCGCGTGCCTGCGCCACGTCGTCGCCACGCGCCAGCGTCACCGCCACCCGGCGATGGCCGGCGACCCGCGGCTTGCC
>JAFLEC010000105.1 GCA_017302095.1 Lysobacterales bacterium
CTTCGCGGTGCGGAAGATCCAGCGCATCACCGGGATGTTGAAGATCCGGTAGTACATGACGAAGCGCGCCGGCCGCGGGATGCTGGCCGACAGGATCAGCGCGTCCATGTAGCTGACGTGGTTGCAGACCAGCAGCGCCGCGCCCTCGTCGGGGACATGCTTCTCGATGCCGTGCAGCCGCAGCCGGTACAGCGTGCGCACCAGCAGCCAGCTGAGGAAGCGCATCAGGAATTCGGGGACCAGGGTGAAGATCCAGATCGCCACCAGCGTGTTCGCCACCGCCAGCGCCAGGAACAGCTGCGGGATGGTCCAGCCGAAGAACCGCTGCAGGGCGATGCCGATGACCGCGGCGGCGACGATGAACATCGCGTTCTGGATGTTCATGCCGGCGATCACCCGCGCCAGCTCGTGCTTCGGCGTGCGGCTCTGGATCAGCGCGAACAGCGGCACCACGAAGAAGCCGGTGAACAGGCCGATGCCGACCAGGTCCAGCATGATCCGGGTGCTGCCCGGGGTCGCGATGAACTGCGCGATGCTGTGGCCGCGCGCCAGCGACTGCCCCGGCTGCGCGAAGTACAGGTCCAGCAGGAACGCGCTGATGCCGAATGCGCCCAGCGGCACCAGGCCGATCTCCACCACCCGGCCCGAGAGCTTCTCGCAGGACACCGAACCCACGCCCACGCCGATCGAGAACAGCGCCAGGCCCAGGATGTACAGGCTCTGGGTGCCGCCCAGGTTGGCCTCGGCATAGACCGGCAACTGCGCGGTCAGCACCGTGCCGACGAACCAGAACCAGCTCACCCCCAGCACCGCGTTGCGCACCGCCAGCTGTTTGCGGGTCAGCTGCCAGATCCGCCAGGACTCGCGCGCCACGTTCCAGTCGATCCTGAGTGACGGATCGCCGGCATCCACCCGCGGGATCCGCCGCGCCACCGTGTTGCCCGCGATCGCCAGCAGGATGATCGACGCCGCCGCGACGTACGGCCCGCGCTCGCCCGACAGCGCGAAGATCAGCCCGCCGAACACCATCCCCAGCAGGATCGCGATCGAGGTGCCCATCTCCACCAGGCCGTTGCCGCCGGTCAGCTCCTCCGGCTTCAGCACCGACGGCAGGATCGAATACTTCACCGGCCCGAACAGGGTGGACTGCAGCCCGGTGCCGAACAGCGCCACCAGCAGGATCGGCATGCTCTGCAGCACGAAGCCGACCGCCGCCAGCGACATCACCACGATCTCCATGGTGGTGGTGACCACGATCAGCTTCTGCTTCTCCAGCCGCTCCGCCACCTGCCCCGCGGTGGCCGAGAACAGGAAGTAGGGGAGGATGAAGATCGCCGGCGCCAGGTTCGCGTACAGCGCCTTCTCGTCGCTGGACACCGCCATGAACGCCAGCAGGCCGATGATCGCCTGCCGGTACACGTTGTCGTTGAAGGCGCCCAACGCCTGCACCACGAAGTAGGGCAGGAAGCGGCGCTCGCGGAGCAGGTTGAACTGGCTGTGGCCGGACATGCGGTTCCCCGTCTGGATGCGGGGAGGATAGCGGAGCGGCTCAGCGAGCGGTCCCGCCCATGCGCTTACGGAAGTATTCGGCGACGGCCGGATCGCTGCAGTACACGAAGCAACCCTTCATTCCGCGCGTCATCAGGGTGCGATAGGTGTTCCGGATGATGCGATCGAGTCGATCCCGGGCCCGGGCCGGCTCGGCCTTCATCAGCTTCTTCCAGCCGCGGATTGAACGATCCATCTTCGATCGTCCGGTGGGGTTCGTCACGAGCCTGCCGTCTTCAATCCTCATGTCTGCCCCGATGATGACGCCGACGTAGTCCAGCTCCAGCCCCTGGCATGTGTGGATGCAGCCGATTTGGTCGACTGAACCCGGTGCCGTGATCCAAAGGCTCCCGTCGCTCCCGAGGTTCCATTGCCTGCGGAATCCGAATTCCGGGAATTCGATGTCGAAGGCATCCGGATTGCGCTTGCTGGCCCAGTTCCAGCAGTAGCCGGCAACGAGACGTGATTTGTTCTGCTGGTTGCGTTCGCGTATCAGTCGATCCAGTTCGTCGGGGCTGTCCACGATCCTGAAGTCGAAACTGTCGGCATCGAAGTCGGTGTTGGCGGTTTGGCGAACGCCAAGCGCGTCATCGAGCCACGCCAGATACCCGTCCGATCCAGCACAGCGGAACTGGGAGGCGAGTGCGAGATGGGTTACCTCGGCTCCGAGGGTGCGCGCCCACGACTCGATCTCGCGGGTGTGGCCGATGTCGGAAAGCGTCACCAGCTGGTCGTCATCGGCGAACAAGATCGTGCACTTGGCGGCGGAAATCAGTTCCTTGATCTGGTTTTCGCCGAGGTTGCCGTACAGGCCGCTTTTTTCGTTGAGCCGATGGGCTTCGTCGACAACCAGGACATCGAAGGTGTTCGTGGCCGTGTCGAAGAAGTTTCCGCTGCCGCCGAACATCCCGGAGATTTCCACGTTGCGTCGGTGGCCGCGCAGCTTCTGGGCGTAGACGGCTCGGGGCGCGGCATTCTTGGAGACGTACTTGCTCAGCAATCCCTGTTTCGTCAGCGCGACGATCAGGTTGATCGCGACCACGGATTTTCCGGTGCCCGGGCCTCCGCTGACGATGACGACCTGTTTCCTGTCGGCAGTCGCCAACCCGGCCTTCGCAAGACAGGTTTCGTAGACGACCTTCTGGTCATCGACCAGCACGAATTCGGTGTTGCCTCGAAGCATTCCGGCAAGGCTGCCCGCGAGCATCTTCGAAGGGCGGATGCGGCCATGTTCGATCCGGTAGAGCGCCTCCGCATTGTCCCCGAGGGGCACATGGCGCTTGATGAATTCGCGCAGGCGATTGCGCTCGGCATGGCCACGCAGGAAGAGCGGTGCGCGCTCGATGTACGGCGCATAGCAAGGCGCGTCGATTTGTCCGTCGCGGTGATAATTGTGCAGGTATGCACAAGGTTCCAGCTTCACCCCATCGGCGTGGACAGCTTCGTTGAAGCCTTCCAGCAGGGCAGCGTAGGACCAAGCCTGGTAGCTGGGGTGTGCACCCTCGATCTCAGCATGCCCGCCCCGATTGGCGTAGATGAGGCCGTCGCGATCCGATACGCGCGAGCTTGACCATTGCTTGAGTTCGATGATGACGACACGCGCGCCGCCATCATTGGTGGCGCCGGAAAGAACGAAGTCCATGCGCTTGGCGGTCTGTGGAATTCCAACTTCGATGCCGACGCCCATCGCTGCCGGCATTGAGTCGTCCGCGAGAACCTCAGCCATGTGCATCAAAGACTGCTGCCATGCTCGAAATTGGTTATCGGGTGCGTAACGACCGGTCTTGCGCAGGTATTCGGTGGCAATCAACGATTCAATCGCGTGTTTCTCGTTGTCTTCGAGGAATTGCTTCCGGGTCGATTGATAGACGATCACGCTAGCCGAACTCCAGGTGCCTACTGTCTGTTTACTTCGACCCAATTCCCGCTGCAAGCGGATGGCAAATCCGCCATCGCCATCGAGGCAAGTTGGGCCATATGGTCACTGATCGAATGTCGGCGGTATAACGGCAATATTCCCGAGAGCCACCAGCCATGCGCCTCGAAAAAGTCTTCGCCATCCAGTGGGCCAAGCTCTACCCGATGTACCTGAAGAAGGTCGGCGCCAAGGGTCGCAGCCAGGACGAGCTGGACGCGGTCATCCACTGGCTCACCGGCTACGACGCGGCGGCGTTGCGTGGGCTGGAGGAGGGCGATGCCGACCTGCAGGCGTTCTTCGCGCAGGCGCCGGCCTACCACCCGAACGCGGCGCTGGTCACCGGCACGGTCTGCGGGGTGCGGGTGGAGGAGGTGGCCGACCCACTGATGCGCCAGATCCGCCAGCTGGACAAGCTGGTGGACGAATTGGCCAAGGGCCGGCCGCTCGCGAAGATCCTGCGGGCGTAGCATCCGTCCATGTCCCGCCGTCGCCCCGCCATCGCCTGGCCCCACGTTGCGCTGTATGCGGGCTTGCTGGCCGCCGGCACGCTGGCCTTGCAGGGCCTGGATTACCTGCGGCTGGTACGCGGGCATGGCAGCGCGATCCACGACGGCCTGCTGGCGGCCGGTTTCCTCGGGCTTGGGGTCTGGCTGGGGGTGCGCCTGTTCGCCCGCCGGCCGGCGCAGGTGCCGGTTGGGCAGGGCAACCCGCAGGCGCAGGCGGCGCTGGGGATCAGTCCGCGCGAGCTTGAAGTCCTGCACGAGATCGCCGCCGGTCATTCCAACAAGGAGATCGCGGCCCGGCTGCACGTATCGCCGAATACGGTGAAGACCCATGTGGCAAGGCTGTTGGAAAAGCTGGGGGCCAAGCGCCGGACCGATGCCCTGCGGCGGGCGCGCGAGCTGGACCTGGTGCCCTGAAGACCCGTTGCGATGGGTGATTCGGGCGAAATCACCCTTCCGGGCGATGGACGCAGCGGCCGGTGTCGCCTGCAATGCGGACGACTTCAACGCAACGGAGGTGGGGCATGTGGCATGGCATCGTGAAATACGGGGTGATCGCGGGGCTGGTGGTCGGTGGGGCCATGGTCCTGAGCTTCTGGTCGACCGGCGGCCAGATGCCGCATGGCGCGCTCGGCATGGCCATCGGCTATGCCTCGATGCTGGTCGCCTTCAGTGCGGTATTCGTCGGCATCAAGCGCCAGCGTGATGTCGCCGGTGGCGGGGTCATCCGCTTCTGGCCGGCGTTCGGCATCGGCCTGGCGATCTCGTTCATCGCCTCGTTGTTCTACGTGGCCGCGTGGGAGCTGGTGCAGGCGACCATCGTCCAGGACTTCGCCGGCAGCTATGCGGCATCGGTGGTCGCGGCGGAGCGCGCGAAGGGCGCCGACCCCGCGGCAGTGGCGGCGCTGGTCGCGGAGATGGAGGCGTTCAAGGTCCAGTACGCCGACCCGACGTTCCGCCTGCCGATGACCTTCGCCGAAATCTTCCCGGTGGGCGTGCTGGTCTCGCTGGTGTCGGCGCTCGTGCTGCGCAACCCCCGGGTGCTGCCGGCGCGCAGCTAGGGATGCAGCGTTCCACCCGCCGCCCTCGTGCCGGCGTCGGCGCGTCCCTACAGTGACGGCTCACCCACGCGAGGAGCGGCCATGACCGCCACGCCCCTGATGCCCGCCGCCTTCCTCGGCCATGGCAGCCCGATGAACGCGCTGGAGCGCAACCGCTACGCCGAGGCCTGGCGTGCGTTCGGCGCGTCGGTGCCGCGCCCGCGCGCGATCCTGGCGGTGTCGGCGCACTGGCACGTCGATGGCCTGGCGGTCACCGCGATGCCGCGGCCGCGCACCATCCACGACTTCTACGGCTTCCCGCAGGCGCTGTTCGACGTGCAGTACCCGGCGCCCGGCCTGCCCGCGCTGGCGGAGGAAGTGGCCGACCTGGTCGCGCCCGATTTCGTGGTCGGCGCCGACAACGATGCCTGGGGCCTGGACCACGGCACCTGGGGCGTGCTGGTGCATGCCTTCCCGGCGGCCGACATCCCGGTGGTGCAGCTCTCGCTGGATGCGCGCAAGCCGCTGGACTGGCACCTGCGCCTGGGCGCGAAGCTGGCGGCCCTGCGCGAACGCGGGGTGCTGGTGCTCGGCAGCGGCAACGTGGTGCACAACCTGCGGGCGATCGACTGGAAGCAGCCGGATGCCGGCTTCGACTGGGCGCGCCGCTTCGACGACGATGCACGCATGCGGTTGACCTCGCGGCCGCACGAGGTCGCCGCGCTGGCCGGCCATCGCGACTACCGGATGGCGGTGCCGACCGACGAGCACTTCCTGCCGCTGCTCTACCTTGCCGGCATGGCCGCCGCCGCCAACGACACCGCCGAGGTGCTGGTGGACGGCTACGCGATGGGGTCGTTGTCGATGACCGCCTACACGCTGGGCGCGCGCGCCATCTTCGAACCCGCCGGGGCGGGCGCGGCGCCGCTGGCGACCACGCTGCCGCCGGAGGCGAGCAACGCCTGAGCCGCGTCGGCGCGGGTCAGGCCGACAGCTTGTCGAGCATCCGCGCGTAGTCGCGGCGGTACTTGCGCGCCGCCTGCTGCTTGGCGGTGTCGCTGAGGATCTTTCCGGTGACCTGGAAGAACTTCTTCTCTTCCTCGCGCAGGTGGTGGTGCACCTTCTCCGACAGCTTGCGCGCCACCGCCAGCCACTGCCCGCCCTCGGCGTCGGCCTTGTGCAGGTCCTCCACCAGTTCCTCGATCTCGTGGTGCTCGTGCAGCGCGTGCCGCGAGGACTTCAGGCCGGCGTCGTCCATCAGCGCCGGCGCGTAGAGGAAGCGTTCCTCGGCGGCGGCATGCGCCTCCAGCTCGACGTGCAGCGCCCTGAAGATCGAGATCCGGTCCTGCGTGCCGGGCTTGGCGCGGACCAGCTTGCGGCACAGGCTGCGCTGGCGCTCGTGGCTCTCGCGCAGCGCGTCGTAGATGTTGTCGGTGGCCATCGGGTTGTCCTCGTCGTTGATCCCGCCTGCACGCGCCGGGTGGAACCCTGCGTCCCGGTCTCGGCGGCGCGGCGGCGATGGATCTTAAGAGCGGGTATCCCTACTGGGCCGTGAAGAATGGGTTGATGCGGGCGTTCCCGCCGCTGCAGGGCGATGTGTCCTGCGAGGTCGCGGTGGTCGGCGGCGGCATCACCGGCGCGCTGATCGCCTGCGAGCTGGCCGCGCACGGCATCGACGTGGTGGTGGTGGAGCAGCGCGACATCGGTTGGGGCAGCACCGCCGCCAGCACCGCGATGCTGCAATACGAGATCGACACCCACCTGGGCGACCTCGCCGGACGCTACGGCGAGGACGATGCCGCGCTGGCCTATCGCGCCTGCGCGCAGGCGATCGACGCGCTGGACGGGCTGGCGCACGGGTTGGGCGACGTCGATTTCGCGCGCTGCGACAGCCTGTACTACGCCAGCCGCCCATGGCACCGGCGCACGCTGGAGGACGAATGCGCGCTGCGGGCGCGGCATGGCCTGCCGGTCGAATGGCTGCCGCGCGAGGCGCTGCGCGCGCGCTATGGCATCGATGCGCCGGGCGCGATCCTCAGCCGCACCGGCGCGCGGGTGGATCCGTACCGGTTCGCCCACCGCCTGCTGGAACGGTTGTCGCGGCAGGGCGTGCGCATCTTCGACCGCACCACCGTCGCGGCGATGGAGACCAGCGCGCGCGGCGTGCGATTGCGCACCGGCGATGGCGCGACGGTGCACGCGCGGCACGTGGTGCTGGCGGCCGGCTACGCCAACCAGCAGTGGCTGGAACGCAAGGTCGCGCGCAACGCCAGCAGCTACGCCTACGTCACCGATCCGCTGCCCGACGGCGCGCTCGGCCCGTGGGCGCGCACCCTGCTGTGGGAAAGCGCGCGGCCCTACCTCTACCTGCGCAGCACCGGCGACGGCCGGCTGGTGGTCGGCGGCGAGGACGATGCGCACGACATCCCCGCGCGCCGCGACCGTCGCGTGCCGGCGAAGGTGAAGCGCCTGCGCAAGCGCATCGCCAGGCTGTTGCCGCAGCTCGATGCCGCGCCGGCCTTCAGCTGGGCCGGCACCTTCGCCGAAACCGAGGACGGCCTGCCGTTCTTCG
>JAFLEC010000106.1 GCA_017302095.1 Lysobacterales bacterium
GGCGTGGCGGCCGGCTGGCAGCCGGCGAGCAAGGCGAGCGCGGTCAGGCAGGGCAGGACGGCGTGGCGCATGGGCGGTCTCCGGTGGATGCCGCCAGCATACGCCGCCGCGGTCAGGCCTTCGGCAGCTCCAGCACGACCTCGAAGCCACCGAAGATCATGCGCTTGCCGTCGAACGGCACCGGCGGATTGTCGGGATGGGTCGGATCCATCCGCGGGTCCTGCATCAGCCGCGCCATGCCGGCGTCGCGGGTGGCCTTGTCCGGCCATTCGACCCACGAAAACATCACCACTTCGTCGGCGGTCGCGGCGACCGCGCGATGGAAGTCGGTCAGCGTGCCGTGCGGGACGTCGTCGCCCCAGGCTTCCACCACGCGGGTGGCACCGACCTCCAGGAACAGCGGGTCGAAGCGCGCGGCGTAGTCGACCACTTCCTGCCGGCGGGCGGCGGGGGCGGCGATCACGAATCCATCGATGTAGGCCATGCGGAGCTCCTTGACGGGGCGCGGGAGGCGCCTCTCCTGTTGCGACGAACGGACGGGACGGGGATCGACAGCCTCACTCGCCAGCGTCGCGGCCGACGAAATCGTCCCAGTGCTGGCGGCGCTGGAACGGCATGCGCGCCTGCGCCCAGAACCCGCGCGGCACGGTCTCCAGTTTCATGACGCCGTATTCGCCGGGCCATTCCCCGCGCGGCGGCATCCGGTGGGTGCCGAGCAGGCGGTCGACCAGCGGCAGGTGGATCGCGTAGTTCGCGTCCACGTAGGCGCGGTCGCGGGCATGGTGCCAGTGGTGGTAGCGCGGGGTGACCAGCAGGTGTTCCAGCCAGCCGAAGTCCAGCCGCAGGTTGGCGTGGGCGAGCACCGCCTGCAGCCCGACCAGGATGACGTAGGCGTTCACCGCCGACGGGCTGAAGCCCAGCACCACCAGCGGCATCAGCACCACGCTGCGGGTCAGCAGGATCTCCAGCAGGTGCATGCGCGACCCCGCCAGCCAGTCCATGCGCCGGCTCGAGTGGTGGACCGCGTGGAAGCGCCACAGCCAGGGCACGCGATGGTAGGCGCGGTGCAGCAGGGCCTGGGCGAGGTCGGCGACGAACACCGCCAGCAGGAACTGCGCCCACACCGGCATCGCCTGCACCCAGCCGCGCACCGCCGGGAAGGCGGCCAGCGCGGCGACCGTGGAGGTCGAGGCGGTGACCGCGATCAGGATGAACTGCACCAGCACGTGGCCCATGAAGAAATACCCGAGGTCGGTGCGCCAGCCCGGGCGCAACGGGGTCATCGGCCGCACCGGCGCCAGCCGCTCGATCGGGATGAACACCAGCGCCGAGAAGAACAGCGAGATCACGAACCAGTCCAGCCCCAGCGAGAACGGAGTGGCGTCGATCGGATCGAAATGCACGGTGGCGCCGCCGAGCAGCACCGCGAGCGCGGCACTGCCGACCCCGACCATCGCCACCCGGCGGTCGCGCCCGCGCAGGATCGCCAGGGTGCCGCTGGCGAAGGCCGCCACCAGGCCGAACAGCAGCAGGTGGCGGGCGAAGGCCTCGCTGTAGGCCGCACGGAAATCGCGGCTGGTGAGCTGCTCGGGGAAGTGGAAGCACAGCACCCCGAGCAGGGCCGACAGCCCGAGGCCGGCGGCGATGTGCGCGAGCCACGAACGGCGCTGGTCGATCGGCGGCGCGCTGCGGTCCATGCGGGGCTTCTCTCTGCGGCGCGGGAGGCGCCGATGCATCCTAAGCCGTCCGCGGGCCGCGATTCATCCTGCATTGCACGCAACCAGGCGCCGGCACCCTAGACTCGAGTCCTCGCCGCCATTCCCCGCACGATGCCCCTACGTCCGTTGATCGCCGCGTTCTGCCTGTCGCTTGCGGCCTGCGCCCGCGAGGCGCCGCCGCAGACCAACGCTGGCGCGGAGCAGCCCGTGACTGCGGCGCCCGTGGTGCAGCGCGCACCGCAGGCGGCGATCGACTGGTCGCCCGTGCGGCTGGAGGCGGGAGACGCGTGGATCGCCTGCAGCGCCGACTACCATGCGGACGCGGGGCGGCCGGTGTTGTCGCTGGCCTATACCGACCTGCGCAAGCTGATGCAGGACTGCCGCGCCACCGGCCTGGTGCGCGTGCGCTACGTCGGCAAGGTGACCGCGAGTTTCGCGGCGCTGGCCGAGCGCAGCGGCGACGTCGCCGCCGACCTCGGCATCGGCAAGCGCATCCTCGACCTGGATTCGGTCGGCGGGCATGTCGAAGCCGCGATCCGCGCCGGCGACGCCATCGGCGAGAACGACTGGACGATCTGGGTGCGCGGCGACTCGCATTGCTACAGCGCCTGCGTGCTGCTGCTGGCGGCCGGCGACATGCGCGTGGTCGCAGGCCCGGTCGGCATCCACCGGATGATCCGCGTGCGTTCGTCGGCGACCTCGCGCAAGGAGCTCGGCGCCGAGCTGCGCCAGGTCAGCGAGGACCTGCGCAACTACCTGGAGCGCAACGGCGCCTCGGTCGAGGTCTACGACCTGATGACCACGGTGCCCAACCGCACCCTGCACCTGCTCGACGATGCCGAGCTCGCGCGACTGGGCCTGTCCGGCGAGAACGCGGTGGAGGACGACCTCGACCGCATCCGCCTGGCCCGCGAATGCGGCACCGATTTCCTGCGCCGCCGCGACCTGTTCCGGCGCGCCTACGAGGTGCAGTGCCTGCGCCCGGTCGACGGCAGCGAACCCGACGTCGATGCGATCAATGCCTGCGGGCTGGGCCTGCGCGAACGCTTCGGCTTCCCCGATCCGCGTTGCCCGGCGGCCAGCCCGATGGCCGAACTCGATGGCGCGGTGCTGAAGATCCCCGACCTCGCGGTCGAGCCGGCGGACGCGGTGCCGGGCGACGCGGCCGACCCCGTCCCGGCTGCGGACGCGTCGCAAGCCCCGCGCTGAGTCAGGCGCCGGCCGGTGCCTGCTGCGCCTTTTCCTGTTGCGCCAGGTGCTGGCCGAAGCGATAGCCGGCGGCGCCGACCATGCACAGGATCGCGACGAGGGCGAAGCCGATCAGGAACTTCTTCATTGCGTGTCCCAGGCGAATGGAAAGGGTGCCGCCACGCTAGCGCAGGCCGAGATGCGGCGGACGTGCGCGAAGTCAGCCAACTTCCGGCATGGCGCCGGCTCCCCTCTTTCACGGCCGTTCCAGTCCCCGCGGCTTGCGCCGGCCATTGAGCCATGCGCCGATGAAACTGTTGCGCACCAGCAGGTCGTAGCTGAGCAGCAACAAGACCATTGCGAGTGCCAGCACCAGCGCGAACTCCAGGAACCACGGCCATTGCACGCGCGACATGGCGACCTGCAGCGCCATTACCAGCGGCAGGTGGGCGATGTAGATCCAGTACGAGGCATCGGCCAGGTAGCGGCGGACCGGACTGTGGCCTGACAGGAAGCGCAGGCCAAGGCCGACGATCGCGAAGGTCCAGCTCCAGCCCGCGAGGCCATAGGCGACGGCATAGCCGACCGTTGCCGAGTCCGGGGCCGCAGGTGCCAGCTCCGGTGCGAGTCCTGCATGCAGCACGCAGCCGACGGTGGCCGATATCGCGATGGCGAGGTGCAGCGGCCAGTGCGCCGACCAACGCTGCAACGACGCTTGTTGTCGATGCAGCAGCCAGCCGAAGCCGAACGCGCTGCCGAATGCGACGCAGGCGGCCAGGTTCGGGTACAGCGACTGGTCCGGCGTGGGGATGCCGAACCACGCGTACCACTTCGCCTGGGTGGCGAGCACCGCGCCCAACGGCAGCGCCAGCAGAAGCGGTCCGATGGGCGACGCCGCGACACGCACGCCGGCATCGCCGGCCCGTCGCAGGAATGCGCTGCGCCCGAGCGTCGCCCGCAGTGCCAGTGCAGCGGCGTAACAGAGCAGCAGCGCGTACAGGAACCAGAGATGCGTCAGCGGGAAATTGCGCGGCGACAGGGGTGGCGTCTCCGGCGCGGGCGGCATCTGGCCATCGTTGGCCAGCCAGGCATTCCAGGCGATCACCGCGACAATCGCCATCAACATCGGGAACCACAGGGTCGCCAGCGGGACGGCGATGCGGCGGGCACGATCGCGCATGAAACCGAGGGTGCCCAGCCGCTCGCGCGCCAGGCGCGCGAAGAAGCCCGCGACCAGGAAGAACAACAGCATCCGGAACATGTGCGGCACGTAGAACAGCAGGCTCGCGACCGCGCTTGGCGATACGTCATGGGTGACCCAGAAATGCCGTGCGCCGGGCAGCCAGGACATGCTGGCGTGCACGACCAGGCCGAGCAGCAGGGCGATGCCGCGCACGGCATCCAGGCCGTGCAGGCGGTCGCGTGGCGGTTGGGCAAGCGTGGTTTGCATGGCGTGCTCCGTTGTTCGGGACGTGCGGGGCCGTGCCGCATGCCAAGGCCTGCGGCAAGGGGGGCGGATGGGGGCCGGCGAGGCCGTCTGCGTCGGAAGCGGGCGTCCTGCGGCGCGCGTCGCGCCGACGCCGCGCGTGCGTCATTCGCGCTCGAAACGTTCCAGGTCGTCGATGGCGCGCAAGGTGCGGCGGATGCCGTCCGCGCCGTCGTCCATGCGCGCCAGCGGGTCGCGCGGTCCGCGCGTGCTGCGAGCCGACCACCACCAGGTCGCCAGGGTCCCGGCGCTGCCGATCGCCAGGCTGACCCAGATCCAGGTCGGCGTCGCTCCCGGCAGGCGCGTCGGCGACAGGCCGGCGAAGCCGATCACGACCAGCACCCACAGGACCCACCACGGCGCGCCGCAGACGTTGGAGTTCAGCACCTGGATCCGCAGCAGCTGGCGCAAGCGCTTCTGGATGGACAACACGGGTGCTGCATAGTCGAGGCTCACGGCCAATCCGGCGACGATGCCGGCGAAGGCGATGTGGAGCACGCCGAACGCGTGCAGCGCGATGCCGGTGGCGAGCAGGCCGGGGACGTCGAGGTTGTTGCGCCAGCAGCCCACGCCGAGCAGCACCAGGCCGACGCCAAGCAATCCCTGCAGCAGCATGCCGAACAGCAACGGACGCAGGTGGCGGCGCGCCTGCGCCTGCTTTTGCCCGCGCAGAAGTTCCAGCTGCAGCGCGTCCTGGCGGGCCAGGCGGGCGTCCAGCGTCTGCCAGGCGGCCTTCAGATCGTCGAGTTCCATGTGGGTGTCCATCGTGGTCATGCGGGGGAGCGGTTCAGAGTTCGTCGCGGATGCGCTGCTTCAGGCGCCCGATCTTGGTGGAGACGTTGCTTTCCCCGATGCCGAGGATTTCCGCGATCTCCCGTTGCGGGCGGTCGTCCAGGTAAAGCAGAAGCAGGGCGCGATCCAGCGGCGGCTGCCGTTGGATGAAGCGCTGCAGCACGCGCACGTGCTGCTCGCGTTCGTGGTCGGTGGCGTCGGCATCGGCGACTTCGTGCAGGCCGTCGTCCAGCGGCACGGCGTCGTGGCGTGCCCGCACCGCCTGTTCGCGCACGTGGCTGATCGCCACGTTCAGCGCGACGCGGTACATCCAGGTACTGAAGCTGCGTGCCGGGTCGTACTTCGGCCAGGCATGCCAGAGTTGCGCGCAGATGTCCTGCACCAGGTCGTCGCGATCCTCGGCCCTGCGGGCGTAGCTGTTCGCAACCTTGAACACGATCCCGCGATGTCGCTGCAGGCGTTCGCTGAAGGCATCGCGGCCGTTGGTCGCGGTCGTGGCGGACATGGTGGCGGCCATCGTATCCATGGAATCCCCGGCGCGCTGCGGGCGCCTCTCGAATCCATGATTCGCGCCGGCGCGGGAAATCTCACACATCGCGGCGGAATGGGCCGACGCGGCTCTTCGGTTCGCGCCGGCGCGGGAAATCTCACACATCGCGGCGGAATGGGCCGACGCGGCTCTTCGGTTCGCGCCGGCGCGGGAAATCTCACACATCGCGGTGGAATGGGCCGACGCGGCTCTTCGGTTCGCGCCGACGCGCGGGATCTCACACCCGCGTCGCAATCGATCAGGCGGCGGCCACGACCCTGATCTCGACATCGCCCACCCGCACGCGCTGGCCGGCGCGGATCTTCGCGGTCTTGCGCAACTCCACCGCGCCGTCCACCCGCACCGCGCCGCTGGCCACTAGTTGCTTGCCGGCGCCGCCGGAATCGCACAGGCCGGCCAGCTTGAGCAACTGGTTGAGTTCCACGAAGTCGCGGTCCAAGTCGAAGTCGATACTGTCCATGCCGGCAGGATACCGGCGCCGCGCGACGGGTGTAGGCTGCGGCTCCCTTCCGCACGGAGCGCCACCATGCTTGCCTATGCCACCCTCGGCACCCGCGACCTCGCCAAGGCCGCCGCCTTCTACGACGCCGTGTTGGCCCCGCTGGGCGCCAAGCGCTTCATGGAAGAACCCGACTACTTCATCGCCTGGGGCAATTCCGAGCACGGCGCCGGGCTGGGCATCACCTACCCCTTCGACAAGCAGCCGGCGACGGTGGGCAACGGCTGCATGGTCGCGCTGGGCGCGGCCAGCCGCGAACAGGTGGATGCGGTGTACGCGAAGGCGCTGGAACTGGGCGGCAGCGACGAAGGCGCGCCGGGGCAGCGCTATCCCGGCTTCTATGCCGCCTACTTCCGCGACCTCGACGGCAACAAGCTCAACTGCTGCTACATGGGCGAGTAAGCCCGCGGTTCAGGGCAGCGGCACCCGCGCGCGCTGCCCGTCGCGTTCCACCACCACCCCGTCGCGCCGGATCTCGACCACGCTGAGCCCGCCGCTGCGGTCGCCCTCGGCCATGCGTTGCCCGTCGAGGATCACGAAACGCCGCGCCGGCGCTTCATCCCACATGTGCATGGTCAGCTTGACGGGCGGCAAGCCGGTGGCGTCCAGGTCGGGGACATCGGCGGCCATGGCCGCCGGCGCTGGTGTCGGTGCCGGGCGCGGCGGCGGGGCTGCGGGTGCGATCGGCGCAGCGGATGCCGCGATGCCGTGGCTGGACGCGGGGGGTGCGGGCGGCGCCGACGGGCTCGAAGCGCCCGACACCGATGCCGCAGGCGCGGGTACCTGCCGACGCACCACCATCGGCGCTGCGGGCGTGGCGTCCGTCTTCTCCGTGGCGCCCGTCGCGAGCGCCATGCCGGCTGATGGTGCCGACGCACGATCGTCGCGCAGTTTCCACCAACCCGTGGCACCGACCGCGAGCAGGACCCCGGCCACCACGGGCCAAGCCCAGGCCGGGTTGGCGCGCGTGCGTGCCGCCGGCACCGGCGGCAGTTCCATCGCCACGTCGGGGGCCAGGCCACGACGGCGTTCGGCTTCCGACTTGCGCAGGGCTTCGAGGATCAGGGACATGGGTGGGCCTATTCGAGCACGCGCGCAAGGCGCGGGCCGGCGTCGTCGCCGGCCAGGGCCATCAGGGTGAGCGGACCGGCGATGCCGTCGGCGGGCAGGCCGCGTGCGGCCTGCACGGTGCGTACGGCATCGCGCAGCGCGTCGTCGTAGGGCGTACCGGCAACCGCGGCGGAGGCGGTCGGCAGGCGGGCGCGGATCCAGTCCACCG
>JAFLEC010000107.1 GCA_017302095.1 Lysobacterales bacterium
GACCGTCGTGGCCGACCAGCCATGCGCCCTCGCCGCGGGCGACCGGGAACAGCGGCAGCGCGTGCGGGTGCTCGCGCATCTGCGTGCAGGGGTGCCAGAGCACGGCCAGGTCGCGGGCGCGCCAGCGCTCGGCGGCGGCTATCATGTCGGCATCGTGAAGGCCTTGCATCCCCCCATTATCGCCGCCGGCGGTGCCCGATGAGCCGCCCGCTGCCGATCATCCACCGCGTGACCGAGCACGACGCCGGCCCGTACCGGATGGAGCGGCTCGACCTCGAGTTCAGCAACGGCGAGCGCCGCCTGTACGAGCGCCTGCACGGGCGCGGGCACGGCGCGGTCGCGGTGGTGCCCATGCTGGATGCGGAGACCGTGCTGCTGGTGCGCGAATACGCCGCCGGCGTGCATCGCTACGAGCTCGGGCTGGTGAAGGGACGCATGGATGCCGGCGAGACGCCGGAGCAGGCCGCGAACCGCGAGCTGATGGAAGAGGCCGGCTACGGCGCGCGCGACCTGCGCATGCTGCGCACCCTGACCCTGGCGCCCACCTACATGAGCCACCAGATCCACGTGGTGGTGGCGCGCGACCTGTATCCGCAGCGGTTGCCCGGCGACGAGCCGGAAGCGCTGGAGGTGGTGCCGTGGAAGCTGGCCGACCTCGGCCAGCTGATCCTGCGCGAGGAATTCTCGGAGGGCCGCAGCATCGCCGCGCTGTTCTTGGTGCGCGAATGGCTGGAGCAGCATGCGCATGGATGAGGCGTTGCGCGAGGGCGCGATCGACCTCGCCCGGCGCGCGGCCGCGGACATCCTGGCGGTATACGACAGCGCCGCGTTCGAGGCCGACGCCGACGTCCGGCACAAGGACGACCGTTCGCCGTTGACCGCGGCCGACCTCGCGTCGCACCGCTGCATCGTCGACGGACTGGCGCGCCTCACGCCCGGCATCCCGGTGCTGTCCGAGGAATCGAAGTCGCTGGACATCGCCGAACGCCGGCAGTGGCGCCGCTTCTGGCTGGTCGATCCGCTCGATGGCACCCGCGAATTCCTCAAGCGCAACGGCGAGTTCACCGTCAACATCGCGCTGGTGGAGGATGGCGTGGCGGTGTTCGGGGTGATCCAGCAACCGGTGACCGGGGCGTTGTGGCACGGGGCGCCCGGCAGCGGCGCGTTCCGCCGCACCGGGGCGGGCGACGATGTCGCGTTGCGGACCCGCGTCCCGGCCGCGGCGCCGTTGCGGGTGGCGGCCAGCCGTTCGCACCGCGATGCGCGCACGCAGGCGCTGCTGGATGCCTTGCCGGCGCATGAAACCCAGGCCTGCGGCTCCTCGCTGAAGTTCTGCAGGATCGCCGAGGGCGGGATCGACCTCTACCCGCGCTTCGGCCCGACCAGCGAGTGGGACACCGCTGCCGGCCAGGCCATCCTCGAGGCCGCCGGTGGCGCCGTGCTCGATCCGCGCGGCCGGCCGTTCCGCTACAACCAGCGCGACAGCCTGCTCAACGGCGATTTCGTCGCCCTGGGCGACGTCGCCCTGCGCGCCATCCTGCCTCCATGAGCGATCCGCAGCCGCACGACCGGCGCGACATCGCGGCCCTGCTCGCGATCATGGCGGCGTTGCGCGATCCCGCCGCCGGCTGCCCCTGGGACCTCGAGCAGGACTTCGCGAGCATCGCACCCTACACGATCGAGGAAGCCTACGAGGTCGCCGATGCGGTCGATCGCGGCGACCTCGGCGACCTCAGGGACGAGCTCGGCGACCTGTTGCTGCAGGTGGTGTTCCACGCGCGGATGGCGGAGGAGGCCGGCGCGTTCGCGTTCGCCGACGTGGTCGCCGCGATCTGCGACAAGATGGTGCGCCGGCATCCGCATGTGTTCGATGCATCGGGTCGCCCGCTGGGCGCCGGCGCGCGCGATGCCGCGGTGGCGGACGCCGAGCAGCAGACGCGCGCGTGGGAAGCGCTGAAGCGCGCGGAGCGGGACGCCAAGGGCGAGGCCGATGCCTCCGCACTGGCCGGCATTTCGCGCGGCCTGCCGGAATGGCAGCGGGCGGTGAAGTTGCAGCACAAGGCGGCCAAGGTCGGCTTCGACTGGCCCGGGCCTGCCCCGGTGATCGCGAAGCTGCACGAGGAGATCGAGGAAGTGCGCGCCGAGTTCGCGGCGGTCGCCGCCGATCCGGGCGATGCCGCGGCGCAGGACCGGCTCGAGGACGAGATCGGCGATTTGCTGTTCGTCTGCGCCAACCTCGCGCGGCATGCGAAGGTGGACGTCGGCGCCGCGTTGCGCCGGGCCAACCTGAAGTTCGAACGCCGCTTCCGCGCGATGGAGGCGCTGGCGGCCGCCGACGGCGGCCTTGCCGGGCAATCGCTGGAGGCGCAGGATCGTTATTGGGTCCGGGCCAAGGCCGCGGAAAAGGACGGGCAGGGATGAGCGACGGGTTCTCCAGCTTCCGCGAGTTCTACCCGTACTACCTGGGCGAGCACCGCGACCGCACCTGCCGGCGCCTGCATTTCGTCGGCACCAGCTTCGCCCTGGGGTTCATCGTGCTGGCGATCGTCCGCGCCGACCCGCGCTGGCTGCTGGCCGCGCTGCTGTCGGGCTACGCGTTCGCGTGGGTGGGCCATTTCTTCTTCGAAAAGAACCGGCCGGCGACCTTCAGGCATCCGTTCTATTCGTTCGCCGGCGACTGGGTCATGTACCGGGACATGCTGGTCGGCAAGATCCCGTTCTAGCCGCCTGCCGCGCCCGCACCGCGTTCGCCACGCGTCATTCCAGGAAGATCAGCCAGGCCGCGGCCACGATCAGCGCGAAGCCGGCCCAGTGGTTCCATTTCAGCGGCTGCCCCAAGTACCAGAACGAGAACCCGGCGAACACCAGCAGGGTGATGACTTCCTGCATGCCCTTGAGCTGCGCGGCGCTGTAGAGATTGCTGCCCATCCGGTTGGCCGGGATCATGAACAGGTATTCGAAGAACGCGATCCCCCAGCTCGCGAGGATCACCTTCGGCAGCGCGACTTCCTTGTGCTTGAGGTGGGCGTACCACGCGAAGGTCATGAAGACGTTCGAGCAGACCAGCAGCAGCGGGGGCAGGAAACGGTCGTAGGGCATGGTCGGGGTCCTGGGAGGCCGCGCTAGGGTAGCCCTTCACGCGTCATCCACCGGTCGCCCCGGATGCTTCACAAAACTGAAGCCATCAGGACAGGCACACGCATGCGCAACCAGGAACAAGCCGGACTGGTCCTCATCGTCGAGGACAACCGCAACATCTCGGAAATGGTGGGGGAGTACCTCGAGAGCCGCGGGTTCGAGGTGGATTACGCCTCCGACGGCCTGGACGGCTACCGCCTGGCCGCGGAGAACAGCTACGACGTGATCGTGCTGGACCTGATGCTGCCGCGGCTGGACGGCATCGAGGTGTGCAAGCGCCTGCGCAACGAGGCCCGCAAGTCCACGCCGGTACTGATGCTGACCGCGCGCGACACCCTCGACGAGAAGCTCACCGGCCTGTCCTCCGGCGCCGACGACTACCTCACCAAGCCGTTCGCGATCCAGGAGCTGGAAGCCCGCCTGCGTGCGCTGATCCGCCGCGAGCGCCGGCAGGTGGGTTCGGAGGTGCTGAAGGTCGCGGACCTCGTGCTCGACCCGGCCTCGTTGCGGGTCACCCGCGCCGGCATCGAACTGCAACTGTCGCCGATCGGCCTGCGCCTGCTCACCATCCTGATGCGCGAATCGCCGCGGGTGGTGAGCCGGCAGGAAATCGAACGCGAGATCTGGGGCAACAGCCTGCCCGACTCCGACACCCTGCGCAGCCACCTCTACAACCTGCGCAAGGTGATCGACAAGCCGTTCGAGCACGCGCTGCTGCACACGGTGCAGAGTGCGGGCTACCGCGTCGCGGACCTGTCCGGACAGCCGGGCTGACGCGCGCGGGGAACCTCGTGTCGTTCTCGTGGCGCAACATCCGCGTGGTGTTCCTGCTCCAGGTGGCGATCGCCAGCCTGGTGGTGCTGCTGTGCATGCTGGGGTTGGCCGCTGCCTACGGCCAATTGCCTTTCGCCGGGCCCGTGATCGCGGCCAGCCTGGTGGCGCTCGGCGCGATCGGGATGGCCACGTGGATGGGCTACCGGGCGACCAAGCGCATGCTGGCGCCGGTGCACTGGATGCTGCGCGAGGTCTCGCGATGGGATCCGGCGCGACCCGACACCCACGTGTTCGCCCCGGAGCGCATCCCGACGGCATTGCAGGGCGACGCGCGCAAGCTGGCCGCTGCCCTGCATGGCCTGGGGTCCCGGGTGGATGCATGCGTGGCCCGAGAGCGCGACTTCACCCGCGATGCGAGCCACGAGTTGCGGACGCCGCTCACGGTGATCCGCATGGCCGCGGACCTGATGGCGCACGATGACGGGCTGTCGGAACGTTCGCGGCGCTCGCTGGCGCGCATCCAGTCCGCGAACGCGTCGATGGAAGCGTTGATGGAAGCCTTGCTGCTGCTGGCGCGCGACGAGCATGTGCCGCTGGAGACCGAGGATTTCCAGGTCCGCGACATCGTCGAGGACGCGGTGGCGAGGCTGCGCGCCGACCTGGAGGGCAAGCCCGTGGCCTTGGAGGTGGAGTACGCCGCGGATCCGGTGCTGCATGCGCCCCCGCGTGTGCTCGGGGTGATGCTGGGCAACCTCTTGAGCAACGCGATCCGCTTCACCGACGCGGGCAGCATCCGGGTGCGCCTCCAACGGGACCGCATCGAGGTCGAGGACACCGGCATCGGGATGGACGCGGCGCTGCTGGCACGCGCGTTCGAACCCTTCTACCGCGGCGATGGCGGCCAAGGCGGACCCGGACTCGGGTTGTCGATCGCCCATCGGCTGGGCCAGCGATGCGGTTGGCCGTTGCAACTGGAGAGTACGCCCGGCGTCGGCACACGCGCGGCGATCCTGTTGGGGGCGTCGACCCAGGACCACCGGCACGTGGCGGGCGCGTCAGCGGACCGCTAGCATCGCCGGCTGTCAACGGAAGCGCCGCAGGCGCGTTCCGTCACCTTTGCCTTCCTCAATCAACGTCCCCATGACCCAGCCCCGCCGTCGCAATGCCCTGCCGCTCCGGCAGGTCGGCATCGTCCTCGCCGTCATCGTCATCGCCGGCCTGGGATGGAAATACTGGAGCGGGCGCAACGCCGCTGCGGATGGTGGGTATCGCACCGAGGCCGTGCAGCGCGGCGACATCCGGGTGGCGATTTCGGCCACCGGCACCCTCAGCGCGATTTCCACGGTGACCGTGGGCAGCCAGATCTCGGGCCAGGTCACCGACGTGCGCGTGGACTTCAACTCGCCGGTGAAGAAGGGCGACATCCTCGCCACCATCGATCCGTCGACCTACGAGGCGCAGATCGAGCAGGGCGCCGCGCAGATCGCCAGCGCGCAGGCGCAACTGCGGCAGGCGCAGGCCAGCTTGCGCAACGCCAGCCTCGACTACCAGCGCAAGGCGGACCTCGGGCGCCAGCAGCTGGTGGCCAAGAGCGACGTCGACCAGGCTCGTGCCGCCCTGGAGCAGGCGCAGGCGCAAGTGAATTCGGCGCAGGCGCAGATCCGCCAGCAGACGGCCTCGACCCAGACCACCCGGGTCAACCTGCAGCGGACCGTGATCCGCTCGCCGGTGGATGGCGTGGTCCTGACCCGCAAGATCGAACCCGGGCAGACGGTGGCCGCCAGCCTGCAGGCGCCGGAGCTGTTCACCATCGCCGAAGACCTGTCGAAGATGCAGATCGAACTGCTGGTCGACGAATCCGACATCGGCCAGGTCAAGGTCGGGCAGTCGGTCGGCTTCACCGCCGACGCCTTCCCGGATCGCCAGTTCAAGGGCACCGTGGAACAGGTGCGCCTGGCCGCAGCGACCAACAACAACGTGGTCACCTACCCGGTCGTGGTCACTGTGGACAACAGCGACGGCACCCTGCTGCCCGGCCTGACCGTCAACGCCGAGATCGAGGTCAGCAAGAAGCCGAACGTACTCAAGCTGGCGAACGCGGCGCTGCGCTTCAAGCCCAGCGATACCTCGCCGCTGTCGCAGTTGCAACCGCAGGGGCCGGGGCAGGGCGGTGGCCAGGGTGGGCGCGCCGGCGGCGGCATGGCGGAGGGCCTGCGCGCGGCAGTCGCGGACTTGGGCTTGACCCCGCAGCAGCAGGCGGTGTTCGACAAGACCCTGGAGGAGATGCAGCAGCGCCAGGCGCAACGCGCGGCGCAAGCCGGCCAGCAGGGAGGGCAGCAAGGCGGCAGCCGCCTGTTCGGGGGCGGCATGCGCTTCGGCGGATCGGGCAACGGTGCGCCCGACGCCAGCATGCAGGCGCAGATGCGTGCGCGCATGCGCGAACGCATGAACCAGCAGTTCGCGGCGTTCCGCGCCAGCCTCGACGACGGCCAGCGCGCACGCTGGGATGCCGCGCTCGAAGAACAGTTGAACGCCAAGCGCGTCACCATCTACAAGCTGGTCGACGGCAAGCCGCAGCTGGCGATGGTGCGGCTGGGCGCCAGCGACGGCACCGCGACCGAGGTCAGCGGCAACATCCGCGAAGGCGACGAGGTGATCAGCGGCGAGCGCAGCGCGGGGACGCCGTGAGCGCGATCCCGCCGGTCATCGCGACCCGCCAGCTGACCAAGGTCTATTCCGCCGGCACCGAGGCCGAGGTGGTCGCGTTGCGCGGCGCCGACCTGGTGGTGAACCGCGGCGAGTTCGTCGCGATCATGGGGCCGTCGGGCTCCGGCAAGTCGACCCTGATGAACCTGATCGGCTGCCTCGACACGCCGACCTCCGGCAGCTACCACTGCGACGGCGTCGACGTCTCCACGCTGGACGCGGAGGCGCTGGCGGCCCTGCGCCGCGACAAGATCGGCTTCGTGTTCCAGGGCTTCAACCTGCTCACCCGCATGGATGCGCTGGAGAATGTGGCGATGCCGCTGGGTTACGTCGGCATCCCACCCGCCGAGCGCCGCGCGAAGGCGCTGGCGATGCTCAAGGCGGTCGGCTTGGCCGAACGCGCCGGACACCTGCCCACCGAGCTGTCCGGCGGCCAGCAGCAGCGCGTCGCGATCGCCCGCGCGCTGGTCAATGCGCCGCCGATCCTGCTGGCGGACGAGCCGACCGGCGCGCTGGACAGCAAGACCGGCGAGGAGATCCTCACCCTGTTCAAGCGCCTGCGCGACGACGGCCACACGGTGGTGCTGATCACCCACGACGCGCACGTCGCCGAACACGCCGACACGGTGTACGAGATCCGCGACGGCGTGCTCGGTCCGCGCACCCCGGGAGCCCGCGCATGAACCCCACCGACATCCTGCGCACCGCGTTCTTCGCCCTGCGCGGCAACTGGATGCGCAGCGCGTTGACCTCGCTGGGCGTGATCATCGGCATCGCCGCGGTG
>JAFLEC010000108.1 GCA_017302095.1 Lysobacterales bacterium
AAGGCGTCGATCGCGTACTGGTCGTAGGCGGTCACGAACACGATCTGGGTGCGCGGGCTGGCCTCGGCCGCGACCGCCGCCACTTCCAGCCCGGTGAGGCCGGGCATGCGGATGTCGAGGAAGGCGACGTCCGGGGTGTGCTCGGCAAGCGCTTCCACCGCGCTGGCGCCGTCCTCGCATTCGGCGACCACCTGCAGCGCCGGCCACGCGCGCCGGAGTTCGGCCACCAGCGAATGGCGCAGCAGGGATTCGTCCTCGGCGACGATGCAGGTGCGGGTGGTCTCAGCCATGGGCGGCGCTCCGCGACGGTGCCTGCGCGGGCACGGTGATGGTGGCGGCCACGCCGGCCGGGAAGTTGGCCACGACCGACAGGTTGGCGTCGCCGCCGTAGCGCAGGCGCAGGCGTTCGCGCACGTTCTTCAGGCCGATGCCGGTGCCGCTGGTCTTGGTGTTGAAGCCCTCGCCATCGTCGGCGACGGTGACCGCGACGCCCGCATCGTCGGCGCGCGCGCGGATCCACACCGTGCCGCCGCCGGTGCGCGGCTCCAGTCCGTGCTTGATCGCGTTCTCCACCAGGGTCTGCAGCATCATCGCCGGCAGCGGGGTGGCGCGCAGCGACTCGGCGATATCGACCTGCACTTGCAGGCGGTCGCCCATGCGGATCTTGAGGATCTCCAGGTAGGCCAGCGCGCGTTCCAGTTCGGCGCCGAGGCTGGACATCTCTTCCTCCGCGCTCGGCAACGAGCGGCGCAGGTACTGGATCAGGTGGCCGAGCATCGCTTCGGCGCGCGCGGGATCGCTGCGGGTCAGCAGTTGCGCGCTGGCCAGGGTGTTGTAGAGGAAATGCGGTTCGACCTGCGCATGCAGCAGGTGCAGCTTGGCCTCGGTGAGTTCCTTCTGCTCGGCGGTCTGGGTCGCGCTGGCCCGCTCGCCGCGGCGGCGCTCGCCGATCCGGCGGGTGATCGCGCGGACGATGGCCTCGGCGTTCTCGTAGTTGGTGCCGTCGTCGACCAGGAACCAGTCGCTCCAGGCCGGGTTCTCGGGCTCGCAGATCAGGGTCACGCGGCCGCTGTCGCCGGCGGGCGTGACCGTCGCCAGCATCTGGTTGCGCGGCTGGCCGAACCACAACAGCGGATTCCAGCGCCGCAGCGGGTGTTCGCCGTAGGTGCGCGGCCGCGCGATCTTCGCCCGCACCTGCAGGCTGTCGCGCGCGCTGTCCACCTGTTCGATGCCGGGCAGTTCGCGCACCGCTGCGTCGAGCAGGTCGAAGGCCTCGCCGGCCTCGAACGGGATCTCGACCAGCCGCTTCTGCCGGTTGTCGAGGGTGTCGTGGTCCACCCGCCCGGCGATCAGCTTGACCCGGTGCAGGTGCGAGAACGCGCCGGCGATGACCAGCGCCATCGTGCCGAAGCCCAGCAGGATCGCCGGGGCCTCGAAGCGGCCGATGATCGGGATGCCCGAATACAGCGCGGCGAACAGCATGACCGCGATGCCCCAGGCGAACGCGATGCGGAAGACGAAGAACAGGCGCTTGAACATGGACGGGCTGCGATGGCGGCGATTGCGGGCGAGCATGGCGCCGGCCGGCCGCGGGCGCCAGCCATGGCGCGACCAACCCCGGTACGGAGGCGACGAAACCGGGCGCCGGCGCCCCGCGCATGACCTCCGGCCCGCGCCCCAGTGCGCAAAGCGAGGATGATGGCGGCATCCCATCGCCCCGGATGCCGACCATGCGCCTGACCCTGCTCGCTTCCTGCCTCGCCGTCGCCACCCTGGTCGGTTGCGCCAGCGTCGGCGGTGCCTCCTCGTCCGACGTCCGTTCGGTGCTCGCCAACCCCGCGCGTAGCCAGGCCGACCGCGAGCGCGACCTGCGCGACCATCCGGACCAGGTGCTGGCGCTGGCGCGCTTCAAGCGCGGCGACACCGTCGCCGACATCCTCTCCGGCGGCGGCTATTACGCGGAGATCCTGTCCGGGATCGTCGGGCCGCGCGGCAAGGTGCTGCTGGTCAACAACCCGGGTTACGAGGCCTTCGGCAGGAAAGGCCTGGCCGAACGCCTGGCCGGCGACCGCCTGCCCAACGTGACCCACCTCAGCGGGCCCAGCGACGCGCTGGGGATGGGCGATGCGGTGCTCGACGGCGCGGTGATCGTGATGTCGTACCACGACCTCTACTGGGTCGACGAGAAGGAAGGCTGGCCGAAGGTCGATGCCGGCCAGTTCCTCGACCAGGTGGTGCGTGCGCTCAAGCCCGGCGGCGTGCTGCTGGTGGTCGACCACAGCGCCAAGGCCGGCACCGGCAGCAGCGCGGCGCAGGAGCTGCACCGGATCGAGGAGCAGTTCGCGATCGCCGATTTCCGCAAGCACGGTCTGGAGTGGGAAGCAGCGATCCCGGTCCTGCGCAACGACGCCGACGATCGCGGCAAGAACGTGTTCGACCCCGCGATCCGCGGCAAGACCGACCGCTTCGTGCACCTCTATCGCAAGCCGCAGTGAGCCTCAGGCGGGTGGCGGGTCCTCGCCGCCACCCGCGCCGCGCAACCGCCGCGCGACGTCGTCCGACAGCGAGCGCAGGTGCAGGTCCTGCTGCGGGAACGGGATCTCGATCCCTGCATCGAGCAGCGCCGCGTACAGGCGGGTCGCCAGCTGGCTGCGGATGGTCGGCCAGTTGTCGAAGTCGTGGGTCCAGCCGCGCACCGCGAAGTCCAGCGAACTGGCGCCGAAGCCGCTGAACAGCACCGCCGGCGATGGCACGTCGACGATGCCGGGGGTGCCCTTCACCACCTCGAGCAGCAGGTTCGCCACCCGCTCCGGATCGCTGCCGTAGGCCACGCCCACCGCGATGTCGATGCGCCGGTGCTGGTCGTGCAGGGTCCAGTTGGTGAACTTGTCGGCCAGCAGCATGCCGTTCGGCACCACCACGTCGGCGCCGTCGAAGGTGCGGATGGTGGTCGCGCGCATGCCGATCTCGCCGACCCGCCCCGAGGTGCCGGAGACATCGACCACGTCGCCCGGCTGCACCGGGCGTTCGAACATCAGGATCAGGCCGGACACGAAGTTCTTGACCACGTCCTGCAGGCCCAGGCCGATGCCCACGCCCATCGCGCCGAACAGGAAGGCGAGCTGCCCGATCTGCAGGCCGGCGGCGGCCAGCGCCGCGAGCAGGCCGACGAACAGCAGCGCGTAGTACGACAGCGAGGCCACGCTGTTGTCGACGCCGCGCGGCAGGGTCATGTTCGGCAGGACCTGTTCGCGCAACAGGAAGCGCACCAGCCGCGCGAACGCCACCGCCAGCACCACGCCCAGCACGAACACCAGCAGCCTGCCCAGGCTGAGGTCGATCTCGCCGACCTGGATGCTCGCGGTGACGATGCCTTCGATGGCGTCGTGCAGCGGTCGGTAGATGCGGAAGCGGTTGGCGGTGTAGACCAGCCAGCCGGCCACGCCTGCCAGCGCCGCGATGCGCGAGGCCACGTGCAGGACCTGCGGGGCGTGGTTGCGCAGCATGCGCAGGCCGCCGCCGTCCGGCTGCGGCAGCAACTGGCCGAGCAGGGCGATGAACACGGTGATCCCGGCGTACAGCACCAGCGCCATGTAGCCGCTGTCGATCAGCGCGCTGGTCAGCATCTCGGCCAGGGTGAGGTTGCCGGCGAGGTTGGAGGCGGCGGAGACCGCCAGCACCAGCACCGCGAACCAGGCACCGCCCTGCAGGAGGGGCCCGAGGTAGCCATGCAGGGCTTGCACTTCGACCTTGCGTGCGCGCCACGCCAGCCAGGCCATCAGCCCGAGGGCGACCACGGTCAGCCCGAAGTGGTACCAGCGGTATAGGAACAGGTTGCCGAGCAGCAGGAAGGAAAGGCGCTCCAGCAGGTACAGCGCAGTGGCCACGTATGGCCACGGCCCGAGGAATTCCTTGCTGTGCGGCGGCAACAGGCGCAGCAGCGGCACCAGCGCCACCAGCATCGCGAACTGGTGGACCAGCAGCGGGGCGTCGGGTTCGAGCACCAGCACCGCCAGCATCGACAACAGCAGCCAGGTCGAGATCGGCCGCGCCAGCACCCTGGCCGAGGCCGCATCGGCCGGCGGCTGCCCCGCACGGGTGCGCCGCCGCGTGCGCCACCACAGCCACAGCATCAGCGGCAGTAGCGAGAGCTCGAACACTTGCAGCAGGCGCTGGTTGGCGAAGTTGCTCGCGCCGTACTCGCCGAGGAAGGCGAACTCCAGTTGCAGCGCCAAGCGGGTGCTCGCGAGGGCATCCTTGCCGCGTTCGTGGACGGCTTGCAGGGTCCACAGCGGCGGCGAATCGAGCCGGCCCAGCCGGCGGTCGCTGTAGGCGATCGCCGCATCCACGGACTTGCGGTTGGCGGTGATCTTCGCGTCCACCGCGTTGGCGCGCCGCCCCAGCGCGAGCTGCTGCTCCAGTGGTACCGAGAGCTGTTCGCTCGCCTGCTGCAGCAGCGCGACCACCCCGCTGGTGCGCGCCACCAGCGCCTGCGACACCCCGTCCTGCGCCAGCGCCTGCCGGGTCAGGTCCCAGTCCGCGCGCCGCCGCGCCAGCTCGGCCGCGGCCTCGGTGTAGGGCTGGCTGGCCTCGCGCAATTCGCGCCGGAGCGCCTCGAAGCGCCGCGCTTCGAACGCCCAGTAGCGCTCCAGGCTCTCCAGCCGGGGCGCCGGCAGCAGCTTGAGTTCGTCGTAGCGGAAGTCGCGGCTGCGGGCTTCGGTGAACGCATCGATCTGCTGCAGGCGCTTCTGCAACGATTTCATCGACGAGGTACCCGCGGTGGTGGCGACCGCGAGCACCTGTTCGGCGTAGCGTTCGTCGATGTCGGCGCGATCGGCGATGTCCTGCACCACGATCGCCGCCGGTGCCGCGGGCTTGGCCGACGCCTTGGTGGCCGCGGTCTTGCCGCTGGCGTCGGGTAGCGGCGGCGCCGCGGTGTCGCGGGCCTGCAGCGCCGGCGATGCCAGGGCCGCGAACAGGCAGGCGAGCAGGGCAATGCGCAGGCGCATGCGGATGGTCCGGGCAGCGGGCAGGGCTACAACCTGCCGCGATGCCGCCCCCGATGCAAGCAGGCTCAGGCCGGCGCGCCGACCCGGCTGCGGACGCCCTGCATGTCGCGCACCGGGCGGACCTCGATGCTGCCGAAGCGCGCCCACGGGAATTCGCGGGCGATCGCCATCGCCGCGTCCATCGACTCGGCCTCGATCAGGTTGAAGCCGGCGAGGAACTCGCGGGTCTCGGCGAACGGCCCGTCGGTCACCCGCGACAGGCCCTCGCGCACGCGCAGGGTGCGCGCGGTCGCCGGGTCCTCCAACTGTTGCGAATCGAGCAGGCAGCCGGCGTCGCGGAAGGCATCGGCCTTCTCGAAGCAGCCGCGCATCAGGCGGTCGTACTCTTCCTGCGGCAGGGTCGCCAGCAGGGCCGGATCGATGTGGATCAGGGTCAGGAACTGCATGCGGGCCGAAACCGGTGGACGGGCCCTGGATGATGCCCGCCGGGGCCGCCCCGCACAAACCGGCGAAAAAATTCTTCGGCGGCGTGTCGATCCGGCGCGTTCCGGTTCGTCGCCATGAGGGAAGGCGGCAGCGTGCCGGCCAAAGCGATGGAGTTCCCGATGAAGGTGATGGTGCTGGTGAAGGCGACGGTGGATTCGGAAGCCGGGGTAATGCCGTCCACCGAACTGTTCGAGGCCATGGGCAAGTTCAACGAAGCCCTGGTGGACGCCGGGGTGATGCTTGCCGGCGAGGGGCTCAAGCCCAGCGCACAAGGCGTGCGGGTGGCCTTCGACGGTCCCGCGCGTACGGTCATCGATGGTCCCTTCGCGGAGACCCGCGAACTCGTCGCCGGCTTCTGGCTGTGGCAGGTGCGCTCGCTGGACGAGGCGATCGAGTGGGCCAAGCGCTGCCCGAACCCGATGCCGGGTCCATCGGAGATCGAGATCCGACCCCTTTACGAAGCCGACGATTTCGGCGCCGAATTCACCGACGCCCAGCGCGCGCGCGAAGACGCCCTGCGCCAGCGCCTCGGCGATTGAGCCGCCCAACCCCAGATGGAGCGAACACGATGAAGATCGTCACCAGCCTGAGCTTCCGCGGCCAATGCCGCGAAGCGTTCGAGTTCTATGCCGCCGTGCTCGGCGGCAGGATCACCGCTGCCTTTCCGTACGGCGCCGCGCCGCCGGGGATGCCGATCACCGACGCGCAATACAAGGACTGGCTCATGCACTGCTGGCTGGAAGTCGGCGACCAGGCGCTGATGGGCGCCGACATGGACACCGCCTGGGCGCCCAACGTGGACAAGCCCAAGAACGGCTTCGACGTCACCCTGCATACCGAGGACCAGGCCGAAGCGCGGCGCTGGTTCGAGCGCCTGTCCGATGGCGGCCACGTGGTGATGGCGTTCGGCGAGACCTTCTGGTCCCCCGGGTTCGGCTCGCTGGTCGACAGGTTCGGCGTGCCGTGGATGATCAACGTCGTCCCCGTCGCCGGCTGGACCCCGGCGCAGCCCTGAACCGCATTTCCGCAACTCGCCAGACTAAGGACATCCAATGCCCCGCAACCTCTACGTCACCCTGCCGGTCAGCGACCTCGATCGCAGCGTCGATTTCTTCGAAGCCCTCGGTTTCTCGTTCAACCCGCAGTTCACCAGCGATAACGGCGCCGCCCTGGTCATCAACGACAACACCAGCGTGATGCTGGTCGCGGAGTCGTTCTTCTCGACCCTGTCCAAGGTGCCGATCACCGATCCGCGCAAGGCCACCGAGGCCCTGTTCTCGCTGTCGCTGGACAGCCGCGCCGAGGTGGACGCGCTGGTGCGCAAGGCGCTCGCGGCCGGCGCGACCGAGGGCCATGCGCCGGAAGACCTCGGCTTCATGTACTCGTGGGCCTTCGTCGACCTCGACGGCCACCAGTGGGGCGTATTCTCGATGGCGGATGCGCAGGCACCGGGCGGTTGATCCGATACCGATGCGCGCGGGTTCCACTCAACGGGAGGAGATGCCATGAACAGCGTGGGCTGGTTCGAGTTGTACGTGCAGGACATGGCGCGTGCGCGCGCCTTCTACGAGGCGGTGTTCGAGACCGTGCTGCAGCCGCTGGTGGTGCCGGAGGATCCGACGGCCGGGCTGGAGATGCTGCAGTTCCCCGGCGACATGGCCGCCTACGGCGCCAACGGCGCGCTGTGCCGCATGCCCGGGGTGCCCTCGGGGCCGGGCGGCACGCTGGTCTACTTCGGCTGCGCGGATTGCGGCGCGACCGCGGCCCGATGGGCGTGGCCATGGTCGTCCCGGCCCGAGCTGTACTTCGCCGACGGCGGCCTGGTGGATGACCCGAACAAGCGTGGCCCCTTCGACTATCAGGCCCCAGGCTCGACGCCCCCGAG
>JAFLEC010000109.1 GCA_017302095.1 Lysobacterales bacterium
GCGCGGCGCGCGGCATAGACTTGGCACCCTCGCGGGTGTAGTTCAATGGTAGAACTGCAGCTTCCCAAGCTGCTAGCGTGGGTTCGATTCCCATCACCCGCTCCAATCGCGCAGGGCGGCATCCGGTAGGGTGCCGCCCTGTGTCTTTGTGGCGATGGCGTTGCAGGCGGCGTTCATCCGATCGCAACCCGCCCGCAGGATCATCGCCGCTGCCCCCGGAAGCGCTGCCGATGAAACTCGCCATCCTGTCCCGCAACGGCAAGCTGTATTCCACCCGCCGCTTGGTCGAGGCCGCTCGTGGGCAGGGCCACAGCGTGCGCGTGCTGGACCCTCTGCGCTGCTACATGCGGATCGCCAACGATGGCTTCGGGATGCGCTACAAGGGTGGCAGGATCTCCGGCTACGACGCGGTGATCCCGCGCATCGGCGCTTCGGTGACGCGCTACGGATGCGCCGTGCTGCGCCAGTTCCAGTTAATGGGCACGGCGACGCCCAGTGATGCCGAGGCGATCGCGCGCGCGCGCGACAAGCTGCGTTGCCACCAGTTGCTGGCTGCGGAAGGCATCGGCCTGCCGGACACCGTGTTCGGCGACAACCCGGACGATACCGCCGACCTGCTCGCGCTGCTCGGCCCGCCGCCCCATGTGATCAAGCTCAACGAAGGCACCCAGGGCGCAGGGGTGATGCTGACCGAGAAGCCGTCGGCGTCGCGTGGCGCGGTGGAGACCCTGCGCGGCCTGTACGCGAATTTCCTGGTGCAGGAATTCATCGCCGAGGCCAAGGGCGCCGACCTGCGCTGCTTCGTGGTCGGCGACCGCGTGGTGGCCGCGATGCGCCGGCAGGCGCCGAAGGGCGAATTCCGCTCAAACCTGCATCGCGGGGGAACCGCCAAGCCGGTACGCATCACCCGCGCCGAAGCGGCGATGGCGGTGCGAGCCTCGCGCGTGCTGGGGCTGGGCGTGGCGGGTGTCGACATGCTGCGCAGCAAGCGTGGCCCATTGGTGCTCGAGGTCAATTCCTCGCCGGGGCTGGAGGGAATCGAGGCCGCGACCGGCGTGGATGTCGCCGACTGCATCGTGTCGCACGTGGTCGAGTTGGCGCAGGCTCGCGGCAACGAAGATCGAACGTCGATTTGACGGTTTTTTAATCGCGGCCTGCCCATCATCGTGGCCAGCGATGTCCACTTCCCCCGGACATCGTCTTGGCAGGGCAACCAGTGACCATCGCGCATGGTATTCGGCCCAGGTGGCGTGCCACCTGGGCCTTTGTTTGGCCGGCGATCGCACGCAGGATGCGGATGATCCCGCCGACCGCGCGGGCAAGGTCCGGTGGCTGTGCCAGAATCCCGGAACCCGGCACCCCGGCGACGGTCCGACCCGTCGTCGCCCTCGAGGAACACGCATGCGCATCCTGGTGATCGAAGACAACGCGGACATCGCCGCCAACCTCGGCGACTACCTCGAGGATCGCGGCCACGTGGTGGATTTCGCCGCCGATGGCGTGACCGGGCTGCACCTCGCGGTGGTCAACGACTTCGACGCGATCGTGCTGGACCTCAACCTGCCCGGGATGGACGGCCTCGAGGTCTGCCGCAAGCTGCGCAACGAGGCCCGCAAGCAGACCCCGGTGCTGATGCTGACCGCGCGCGATTCGCTGGAGAACAAGCTGGCGGGCTTCGATTCCGGCGCCGACGACTACCTGATCAAGCCGTTCGCGCTGCAGGAAGTCGACGTGCGCCTCAACGCGTTGGCCCGCCGCGGACGTGGTCCGCAGGCGCGCATCCTCAACGTCGGCGAGCTTGAGTACAACCTCGACACGCTGGAGGTCAGGCGCGAGGGCAAGCTGCTGCAGCTCAACCCGACCGCGTTGAAGATCCTGCAATCGCTGATGGAGGCCTCGCCGGCGGTGGTGACCCGGCAGGACCTCGAAACTCGCGTATGGGGCGAGGAACTGCCCGATTCCGATTCGTTGCGGGTGCATATCCACGGCCTACGCGCAGTACTCGACAAGCCGTTCGCGGTGCCGATGATCCAGACCCGCCACGGCATCGGCTACCGGATCGCCCCGCCCGATGCCGACGGCTGAAGCCTCGGGGCAACGGCGCCTGCCGCGCGGCCGCCGGCGGCTGCGCACCCGCATCATCGTCACCATCACCCTGCTCGGGTTCTGCCTGACGGCGCTGTTCGCCTATTCCACCACGCTGCTGCGGACGCGCGTGGAGAACCAGCTGCTGTCGGACGCGCTGAACCGCAACATCGACGCCTATGCCAGCGCGTTCGAGCGCGATCCGAGCAACGCGACCTTCGCCTTCGAGGGCGTGCAAGGCTGGGTGTATGCGAACGAGCGGCTCGCGAACGCGCCGGCGGATTGGCGCGGGTTGCGCGATGGCATCCACGAACTGCATGGCGTGGAGGACAACGGTCAGGCGTTCGCCTACAAGCTCGCGGTTCGGCGCACGCCCACGCATGCCTTTTTCCTCGCCTACGACCTGACCCAGACCTTGCAGGGCCAGGGGCAGCAGAACCGCTTGCTGGTCGGCGCGGTGGTGCTGTTCACGGCGCTGGCGCTGGTCCTGGGCTGGTGGTCGGCGTCGCGGGTGATGGCGCCGGTGTCCGACCTCGCGCAGCGCCTGCGCCGATCCGGCACCAGTTCCGATCCGGAGTTGCTGGCACCGGCGTTCGCCGAGGACGAAGTCGGCGAACTTGCGCGTGCGCTGGACGACTATGCCGGCCGCCTGACCGAGGTGGTGCAGCGCGACCGCGAGTTCAACGCGGACGTCAGCCACGAGCTGCGCACGCCGCTGGCGGTGATCCGCGGTGCGGTGGAGCTGATGCTCGCCAAGCCGGATGTCGACGAGCGCACGCGGACCCGACTGTTGCGCATCCAGCGCGCCGAGCAGCAGTGCACCGACCTGATCAGCGCGCTGCTCCTGCTGTCGCGCAACGAAAGAGCGGTGGGGACTTGCGATGTCGCCCGGGTGGCGCAGCAGTTGCTCGACAACCATCGCGCGCAGCTCGCCGGCAAGCCGCTCGCGCTGCGCATGGAAGGCGCACCGAGTTTGCTGGTGGGCGCGCCGGAATCGGCGGTGGCGGTGGCCCTGGGCAACCTGATCGGCAACGCGGTGAAGTACACCCAGGCCGGCGACGTGGTCGTCCGCGTGCGGGCACGTGCGGTGGAGGTGGTCGACTCGGGACCCGGGCTCAGCGCAGAGGACGCCGCGCGCCTGTTCGAGCGCGGCTATCGCGGCACCCATGCCGGCCACTCGCAGGGAGGCGGCATCGGCCTGTCGATCGTACGCCGGCTGTGCGCGCTGTACGGCTGGGACGTGCGGGTCCGCCCTGGCGAGATCCAGGGCGTGGTGGCAACCCTCAGCTTCGGCTGATCCGTGGGGCCGCCGCGGTGTTCGCGGCATAATGTGCCTCCCCACGGTTTCACCGGAATCCCCGCATGACTGCCGCCGCCTCGCCGCTGGAATACCAGGTCAGGCCCTCCGACCATGCCCGCACCGCCGCCGAGCGCGATGCCATCCTCGCAGGCGACCTGGGATTCGGTCGCTATTTCAGCGACCACATGGTCGCCATCCAGTGGGACAACGCCCGCGGCTGGCATGACGCGCAGGTGCGCGCCTACGGCCCGCTGTCGCTGGACCCGGCCGCCGCCGTGCTGCACTACGGCCAGGAAATCTTCGAGGGGATCAAGGCCTACCGCCACGCGGACGGCTCGATCTGGACGTTCCGCCCGGATGCGAATGGCGAGCGACTGCAACGCTCCGCCGCGCGCCTGGCGCTGCCGCAATTGCCGGTGGCCGAGTTCACCGAATCCTTGCGCCAGTTGGTGGCGGTGGACCATGCATGGGTGCCGTCGGCGCCGGAAAGCAGCCTGTACTTCCGCCCCTTCATGATCGCCACCGAGGCCTTCCTCGGCGTGCGTCCTGCGCAGGCGGCGGCCTATTACGTCATCGCCAGTCCGGCTGGCGCCTACTTCGCGAAGGGCGTGGCCCCGGTCTCGATCTGGCTGTCCGAGGACTACGCGCGCGCGGCGAAGGGCGGGACCGGCGCCGCGAAGTGCGGCGGCAACTATGCGGCGTCGCTGTTGCCGCAGCAGGAGGCCTACGCGCAGGGCTGTTCGCAGGTGCTGTTCCTGGATCCGGTCGAGGGCCGCTACCTGGAGGAACTCGGCGGCATGAACGTATTCCTGGTGCATCGCGATGGCCGCATCATCACCCCCGAGCTCTCCGGCAGCATCCTCGAGGGCATCACCCGCGCCAGCATCCTGCAGCTGGCCCGCGACCGCGGCCTCATGGTCGAGGAGCGCAAGGTCGCGATCGAGGACTGGAAGGATGGCGTGGCCTCGGGCGAGATCAGCGAAGTGTTTGCCTGCGGGACCGCAGCGGTGGTCACCCCGATCGGCGCATTGAAGGGACGCGGATTCTCGGTCGGCGACATCGATGCGCCCGCCGGGGAGGTCACCATGGCGATCCGCAGGGAGCTGACCGACATCCAGTACGGCCGTCTTCCCGACCGCCACGGCTGGCTCGTCCGCCTGCGCTGATCCGTTGTTACGCCTCCAGGCGCACGGCGACTACAGTCGCACCCACCAACAACCTTGGTTCCTGCGCACCGAGAATACGGTACGCGAAGGCGTGATGCCGTTGGCGAGGGTCTGCTCGACGCGAAGCCCGACCAGGCGGGCTTGCCGCTTCGGGGCGGCGATGAGTTCGCCCGTGGTCTCGTCGAAACGGACGACGTCCTCGCCGTACGCATTGGTGCCCCCGGCGTACATCGGCTGCACGTCGACCAGTGGCCGGTTCGCGATCGCCTGCAGGCGGTCCATCAGGCGATAGCCGTTGGCGGTGGACATCCCGCTCCAGTCGTAGAACCCGGCGATGCGGTTGACGTCCCCGGACTGGATCGCGCTGCCGAGGGAATAGGCGAGGTCCTGCACGCTGCGCGCACAGGTGTCGCGGCTGTAGCGGGCGGCCGCGCCGCCGCCCGGTACCGGATCCGCGGCGCGCTCGCGGCCCCCGATGTCGACGCACTGCTTGTCGGTGTAGACCAGCGTGCCATCCGCCGCGACGCAATGACGCACCTGCGCGGTCGAAATGCGCGGCGCCGCCAGCAGTGTGCAGGCGACCAGGCAAACCATCGTCGGCAGTCTGCGCACGGGCATGGTCACGACAGACTACCCGCGCGCCCGCCCCGCGCGGAAGTGCGGCGCGCGCTGCGTTCAGGCGTAGCGCAGGAAGTAGCAGTCGCTGGTGCGGATGACTTCGAAGTCGTCGATCAGCGGCGCACCGCCAGCGCGGAAGGTGACTTGCAGCACGCCGCCACCGGTCGTCGGCCCGAGGTCGCCATCGAAGTATTCCGCGCCGACGACCTCTCGTTCGGCGATCCGCACCAGCCCATCCATCACCCGCTGCGCATCGCGGTTCGGCATGCCCTGCCAGTCGAAGCTCTCGGCGACGCGGTTGACGTCGCCCATGGCGACCGATGCTTGCAGGTCGCGTGCGAGCTGCGCGGGCGTGCGCGCGCAACCGGCGGCCACCTCGCGGCGGATCGACGGCGCCGCCGCCACGTTGTCGGCTTCGAGCGCGTCCAATGCCAGCGTAGGATCGCTGCCGCCTCGGATCGCGCCCAGTCGTGCTTCCAACCGACGTTCCGCGACGATGCGGTTGGCGAGCTCCGCAGTGATCGGTGCGGAGCGTGCGCCGAAGTTGCGGCAGCCCTGGTTCGTGTACAGGGTGGTGCCGTCCGGCAGTTCGCAACGCAGCACCCCGGTCGAGGTGGCCTCTGCCGGGCGCGGGACCGAGGTGGCGAGCGCGAGGACGGTGGCGGCGGTCAGGCTGGCGAGGAGCGGCGTGCGGGCTTGCATGGCGTGGTCGATTGGCGTGCCGGGTCGGCATGCGTGCATGCTCCCCGGGCGCGCGTCGACGCGATGTCGCAAGCCGCTGAATTGAAACGAAATTTCACGCCATCTTGGCGAGCACGTTCAGGGTCGGTTTCGCCAGGTTGAGCGTGTAGAAGTGCAGGGCGGGTGCGCCCCCGGCGACGAGGCGGTCGCACATCGCCGCCACCATGTCGGTGGCGAACTCGCGGATCGCGCCGGCGTCGTCGCCGAACGCGCGCATGCGCTGGCCGACCCAGCGCGGGATCTCCGCGCCGCAGGCCTCCGAGAAGCGCCGCAGTTGGGTGAAGTTGGAGATCGGCATGATCCCCGGCACGATCGGCACCGACACGCCCAGCCGCCGCGCGTCGTCCACGAAGCGGAAATAGGCGTCGGCGTTGTAGAAGTACTGGGTGATCGCGCCGTCCGCGCCCGCATCCACCTTGCGCTTGAAGTTGCGCAGGTCGAGCAGGGCGTCCTCGGCCTGCGGGTGGGTTTCGGGATATGCGGCCACCTCGATCGCGAAGTGATCGCCATGTTCCGCGCGGATCAGTTCGACCAGCTCGCTGGCGTAGCGCAGGTCGCCGCTGCGGGCCATGCCCGAGGGCGTGTCGCCGCGCAGCGCCACCACCCGGTCGCAGCCGAGCGCGCGGTAGAGCTTGAGCAGCGCGCGCAGTTCCTCGCGGCTGCCGCCGACGCAGCTGATGTGCGGCACGCCGGGCACCCCGTGCTCGGTCCGCAGGCGCTGCACGGTTTCCGGCGTGTGGCTGAGGGTCGAGCCGCCGGCACCGAAGGTGACCGACATGAACTGCGGCGACAGGCCTTTCAGCCGCTGCACCGTGCGGTCCAGCTGGGTCCGCTGCTCGTCGGTCTTGGGCGGGTAGAACTCGAAGGACAACGGGACGCGGCCGGACATGCGGGGCTTCCGTTCGATGCCGTGGGGACGCGGGCGGCTGCGTGCCGCCCGCGTGGCGGGACTCAGTAGCGGTAGTGCTCCGGCTTGTACGGGCCATCGACCCGCACGCCCAGGTAGTCGGCCTGTTCCTTGGTCAGCCGGGTCAGCTTCACCCCGATCTTCTCCAGGTGCAGGCGCGCGACTTCCTCGTCCAGCTTCTTCGGCAGGATGTAGACCTTCGGGTCGTACAGGTCCTTGTTCGCCCACAGGTCGATCTGCGCGAGCGTCTGGTTGGAGAAGCTGTTGCTCATCACGAAGCTGGGATGGCCGGTGGCGCAGCCCAGGTTGACCAGGCGGCCCTCGGCCAGCAGGAAGATGCTGTTGCCGCCGGCGAAGGTGTACTTGTCCACCTGCGGCTTGATGTTGGTGCGCACCGCGCCGCTGGCGGCCAGCGCATCGACCTGGATCTCGTTGTCGAAGTGGCCGATGTTGCAGACGATGGCCTGGTCCTTCATCGCCTGCATGTGCGCCAGGGTGATGATGTCCTTGTTGCCGGTGGTGGTGACGTAG